>CAZQVX010000001.1:0-14148 GCA_964596845.1 uncultured Syntrophomonadaceae bacterium
GGGCAGAATAACCCTGTTGAAGGAATAAGGGATCCGCTATATAATGATGTACTGAAGTTGAAATTATAGCAAATTGTATCGGGAAGAGGGATCGCCTTGGCAGAAAAAAAAATAAAAGTTAGGCGTAAAGATATGCGTAAGCAGCGGTGGGCTTCTATCATTGCGGCACTGCTGGCTATGGCCATGATGGTCTCCGCTATTGCCGCATACTCGGGCCATCTATTGAACCGCGATAAAGGGGAAGCCGGGGATCCTCAGCAGCAAATCGATCCCGAAGCCGCCCGGGAGGTCTGCCTGGGAGAGATCGAAAGGCTGGAAAAATATATCAAAGAAATTGGCGCTACCGCCCCTGTGCTGGGTGAACTGGTGGGTTATTACGGTCTCTTAATCCAGCTTGGGGAGGGAGAAGAGAAGGTTGCAGAGGATGTATTGCAGGGTTACCGGGATAATCTAATTAAATACAGTCGCGATCTCATTGAGCTGGAGCCTGAAAAAGTTGCGCATCGCCTGCAGCTTCTCGAATATTACAAACAGTTTGGAGAAAAGGAGACGGTTGTCTCCGGGGAGGTCGAAGCGCTGCGCGCTTTGCTCCACGGGAATCCCGAGCCTGCCTCCACCCTGATGTTCATCGGATTTTTAAAATCGCTGGAGCAGTACGAAGAGGTTTTGGAAGTGGAGGCGGCCTGGCTGGAGCAGCATTTTGAAGAGCTGGAAGCATCAGAAAAACTCGACGGCGAAAACCGCTACTACTATGCTTACTTGCTGGGTGAATACCTGGGAAAAACCACGGAAGCTAAAAAACAGCTGGCTCTCATCATGGACCAGGAATCTGAGGAGAGTCGTGAATATCTTGCGGCGAAAGGATACCTGGAGCAGCTGCAGCAGGCTGCGGAAAGAAACGCAAAGGGAGAAAAGTAAGCACCTCATCGGGAGACGGTATGAAACAGGAGACATTGTTTCGCCTGCTGGGAGAACTGCGTAAAAGGCTCATTCTCATCTTTTTGATCGTGGCCGGGGGAGCGATCTTCTGCTATATTTTTGTAGATCAAATTCGCCTGCTCCTGCTTCTGCCTACCCTGGCCCCGGATGTTGCAAAATTTTTTAGAATATTTATAGAGATCTACCCTTTTCGAGAGATGCCGCCAGGCCTGGAGTTTCCCGTGAAGATGATCTTTCTTGCTCCCGGCGAAGCGTTCATGGCCAACCTGCGCCTGGCTTTGGTCTGCGGTCTGCTCATCACATTACCCTTAACTCTCTATCAGGCGGTTGCATTAATCCTTGCCGTCAGTAAAAGCCGCCGCCGCGGGGCCTTATTGTTGACCGTGAGCACCTGCCTGCTGTTTCTGCTGGGGCTGGCCTTTGCTTATTTCGCGGTTTTCCCCTTCGCCATGAACTTCTTTCTTAGTTTTGCCACTGCAGACATCGGGGCTGAGTGGAGCATCGGCCGTTTCCTCTCTTTTTCCACCTCTTTTTTGTTTGCCTTCGGCCTTGTTTTTCAGATACCGCTGGTGTTCTGGTTCCTGGGCAGCATTGGGGTGATCAATGCCGCTTTTTTAAGACGCCACCGCAAATTTGCCGTCGTGTTTATTTTGGTTGTTGCTGCTGTGCTCACTCCCCCGGATGTATTCACCCAAGTCCTGATGGCCGTCCCCCTGCTTATTCTTTACGAGTTGGGCATTTTATTGGTTGCCTTAGCCCAGCGCAGGCGAAAGAAAGCAGCAGGTTAGTGCATATTACCGGTCATGCTGACGCCCGGCTGATGTCAGGCCTGACTGCTTAAGAGGCGGGGCAGCTTCAGCTTCCAGCCTTAGATCGCCCGGATGAAAATTGCTGCCTCAACATGCCGCCGCTAAATAACTAATGGGCCGACTCCGTGTCAAACCATAGAAAAAATCTTACCCAATGCGACTCTTGACACGGGATCCCTTTCTGGTGTATAAATAGTTAGGCGAACCTAACTTAGGAGTTGATCAGGTGAACCCGCTGCCGCTCAGTGCCGCGATGCAAGATTATCTCGAAGAGATTCTGAATCTATCCGACCGGTTGGAGACAGTCCGGGTTACCGATATCGCCGAGCGGCTTCATCTGACCAAAGCCAGCGTGAGCCAGGCCTTAAGCCAGCTGCGCGAACAGGGGCTCATCAATCAGGACCGCTACGGTCCGGTGAGGCTTACTGAGCGGGGCCGCTACTACGGGCAGGTGGTTAAACGGCGCCATGAGGTGCTGCGCAGTTTTCTTGTTGAAGCATTGGGTTTGGATCAGCAAATCGCGGAAAAGGATGCCTGTCGGATGGAGCATGCTGTGAGCAGCATAACCATTGAGCGGCTCATTGAATTTTTGATCAAGGGTGGCTACAGTGACGGGTTCAACGACCTGAAAGACGAAGACGGCATAGGATAAAGAGACATATTATTAGAGAAAGATTGGACGCGGTTAACTATTTACCGCTCTGCCGGGAGAGGGTGAGCAGAAATGAAAGTGGTCACTTTGGTAGATATGAAAACAGGTCAGTCGGGTCTGGTGAAACAGATTCAAGGCGGCTGCGGTATGGTGGCCAGGTTGCAGGCTCTCGGCCTTCACCCCGGGAAACGGGTGACCAAGTTGAGCGCCGTGTTTCAAAGGGGGCCCGTGGTCTTGGGTATAGATCGATCCCAGATCGCTTTGGGCTACGGCCAGGCCAACCGGATTTTAGTGGAGGTAGCCGAATGAAAGAGAAGGCTCCGCCTGGGGGGAGAAGTAAAATGCGCCGTGAAAAAACCATGGTTCTCGTAGGTAATCCCAATGTGGGCAAAAGTGTGATCTTCTCACAGTTGACGGGGACACGAGTGGTGATTTCCAATTACCCCGGGACCACGGTAGAATACACGAGAGGACTGCTTCAAGTGGACAAGCAGGCCTGGGAGGTGCTCGATGCTCCCGGGACCTACAGTCTGGAACCTTCCTGCCGCGCTGAAGAAGTGACCGCCGGCCTGGTTGGTTCCGCCGATGTGGTGGTAAACGTAGTTGACGCTACCAACCTCGAGCGCAACCTTTATCTCACCAGTCAGCTTCTCGAGAGAGGCGTTCCCTTAATCGTTGTTCTAAATCTCGTTGACGAGGCAGCCCAAAAAGGGATCAGGCTGGATGTTCCCCGCCTGGAAAAGGCGCTGGGTGTGCCTGTGATTCCTACGGTGGCTATCAGCGGCAAAGGTTTGTCCGAGCTGGTGGCCGCCCTGCCGGAGGCCAGGCGAGTCGGCGGAAAGCCCTCTACCCCCGATGAACGCTGGATCTGGATCGGATCGGTGGTGAAGCGGGTGCAGCGGGTTACACGCCGCCGCCGGACCTGGCTCGAGTCGTTGGAACTGGCCAGCATCCGGCCGGCAACGGGTATTTTTATCGCAGCGGGCGGCCTTTATCTCGCCTTTAAAGTGATCATCGGCTGTGGGGAATGGATCCAGCAGCTGCTGGAGAGATTTATCTTTGAACCGGTGTATCTGCCCCTTCTGCATTCACTGGGTCGGCTGCTGGGCAAGGGCGGGTTCTGGCATGATCTGCTTATCGGTAAACTCCAGGGAGGGCAGATCCACCTTGAGGAGTCTATGGGGCTGCTCAGCACAGGTGTCTTTGTGGTTTTTGGCGTGGTGTTGCCCTACCTGTTCATGTTCTACCTGGCGCTGGGCTTTTTAGAGGATTGCGGTTATCTGCCCCGCTTGGCGGTAATGTCTGACCGGATGATGCACCGTCTGGGGCTGCACGGCTTTGCCGTTATCCCCATGCTCCTCGGTTTCGGCTGCAATGTTCCCGCAGTGCTGGCCGCTCGCAACCTCGAGAGCAGGCGCGAACGCCTTATCGTTAGCACCATGCTGGCGGTGTCTATTCCCTGTGCCGCTCAGATGTCCATGATCATCGGGCTGGTGGGTCGTTACGGCGGGGCCTATCTAGGGGTCATATTCGGCATGCTTTTCCTCATCTGGGCGGTAATCGGCCTTTTTTTGGACCGCACCCTGCCGGGATATACTCCCTCCATGATCGTAGAGATACCGCCGTACCGGTGGCCGAGCTTTAAGGCACAGGCGCAGAAATTGGGCATGCGCCTGAAACATTACTTTACTGAAGCGCTGCCCTTTATTTTTGGGGGCATCCTGTTGATCAATTTATTGCATCTGGCAGGGGTGATCAATTTGCTGGCCTCCGCCTTTGCGCCGGTTTTCCAGGGGCTCTTCGGCCTGCCCAGTGAGGCGATCTCCACGCTGCTGGTAGGTTTTTTACGTAAGGATGTCGCTGTGGCCATGCTTGTTCCCCTGGGGTTAACGGCACGGCAATTCGTCATCGGCGCTACCGTGCTGGCTACTTACTTTCCTTGTGCCGCCACCTTTATCGTTTTAATCAAGGAGCTGGGGATCAGGGATATGGCCTATGCTGCAGGTATGATGCTGCTCTTTTCCACAGCCGCGGGCACTGTGTTGAACATTTTACTCGAAACAGTTTTGTCTCCGGCTTACCTGGCCGTACTTCTGGCCGGGTTGGGCATACTTCTTTTAGTATTTTACGGCGGCAGTTCAGAGCAGCGAGAAAACAAAAGGAGTAGAACATTTACTTCAACAATTAAAGAAAGAAGGAATTAACCATGCCAGACACACAGACCACACCAGGCCGCCCGGCCGGCGAATCTGCTCTGGAGAAGCTGGGGCAGCCGGAGCAGAGCCACATTCGCCATGTCATCGCGGTAATGAGCGGCAAAGGAGGAGTGGGGAAATCTTCGCTTTCCGCCCTGCTGGCTGTTGCCCTGGCCCGGGAAGGCCACCGGGTGGGACTTCTCGACGCTGATATTACCGGCCCGAGCATCCCCAAGCTGTTCGGAATGCGGCAGCAGCCGGCAGCGGTAGACGGCAAAATCTCTCCGCCGGAAACTAACCTGGGGATCAAGATCATCTCACTAAACCTGCTGCTGCCTCACGAGGATGACCCCGTCATCTGGCGGGGGCCGCTCATCGGCGGGGCGGTGAAGCAGTTCTGGACCGATGTACTCTGGGGGGAGATCGATTATCTCATCGTTGATCTGCCGCCGGGGACCGGCGATGCCCCCCTGACGGTGATGCAGTCACTGCCCCTGGACGGCCTGCTCATTGTGACTTCGCCTCAGGAGCTGGCGGTGATGGTTGTAAAGAAAGCGATCAAGATGGCCCGGATGATGGATGTGCCTATTTTAGGTCTGGTGGAGAATATGAGCCGGCTGCTCTGCCCGCACTGCGGCAAACCGGTGGATCTCTTCGGGCCGAGTCAGGCTGAGGCGGTGGCGGCGGAAACGGGGATCAGGCTGCTGGGGACGATACCCCTGGATCCCGAGATATCCCGCCTGGGCGACAGCGGCGAGATCGAGCAATACCAGGTAGACTTTCTAAAAGAGATACCCAGACTGCTGAACAATAAATAGACGGCTGCACCAGGCCGTACATGAAAGGGGATATATTTTATGAAATTAGCTGTATGTGCACAGGGTGAAGGGCTGGAAGCTCAGGTTGATCAGCGTTTCGGTCGCTGCCCCTATTTTGTCATTGTCGATGCGGAAACCGGAGAATTGGTTAAATCGATGCCGAACGGCGGTATGACTGCCGCCGGCGGAGCCGGGCCGCAGGGCGCCCGCCAGTTGTCGCAGGAAGGGGTGGAGGCGGTAGCGCTGGGCCATGTGGGTCCCAACGCTGCGGCTGCTCTTGAAGCGGCGGGAATTTCTATCTATGGCGGCGTTGAGGGGACGGTAGCCCAGACCTGGGAGCAGTTCCGCGAGGGTAAGCTGCCGGCTATAAAAGAGGCAACCGTGGATTCTCACCACGGGCTCTAAACTTAAAGTGTAAAAAGGAGAGTATGCTATGAAGATTGCTATTGCCACCGAAAGTGGACAAGTAGCGCAGCATTTCGGCCACTGTTCTCAATACACCCTGGTCGAGCTGGAGGATGGCCGGGTGACGGCTAAAGAAGTGATCGAGAATCCAGGCCACCAGCCCGGCTTTCTGCCCGGCTACCTGGCTCGCTATGGTGTTTCCTGTATTATTGCCGGGGGGATGGGCCAGCGAGCGCAGCAGCTTTTCGCCGAGCAAGGTATCGAAACTGTTGTGGGCGTGACCGGAACCGTAGAGAAGGTAATCGATGACTTTCTGTCGGAGAGTCTGCAGGCTGGAGAGAGCCTTTGCGATCACCGCCATGGAGAGCATCACTGTTCAGAGGAACACTAGAGCATTCTGTCTGGAACATCAAAGAAAGGGGGGTTAAAAAGTGTACAGAGGAAGATACCGCTATGGTCCCGGCTACTGGAGAAGAGGCTGGGGAGGGCATCCGCAAGCTCGCGGTTATTGGGGCGGCGGATCCGGCCCCGGTTGGGGTTGGGGGCGCTATTGGTACGGTGGTGAGGCCCCCTGCTACGAACCGCCTCCCTGGGTCGGCCCCTACAGCGCCGGGATGGTCGTTCCTGATGCGGCTGAAGGTGAATGGCTGAGGGCAGAGGCCGCCGCTCTGCGGGCTGAGGCGGAGGCCATTAAAAACGAACTGGCTGAGATCGAAAAGCGCATCGCTGAAATTGAGCCGCCGGAAGAAGAAGCTTGATGGCTGTGGGGAGGGGGCGGGGTTTCTCCTTGCTCCCTTTCTTTTTTGTAATGGCCGGGGAAAGGAGATCGGTATGATCATTGCTATAGCCAGCGGAAAAGGCGGGACCGGCAAGACTACTGTGGCTACCAACCTGGCCCTGGTGCTGGCCGGGGATAAAAATATTCAGTTTCTTGATTGTGATGTTGAAGAGCCCAATGCACACCTGTTTTTAAAACCGGAGCTGACAAGCTCTGAACCGGTATCTATTCCGGTGCCCCAGGTAGATCTGGAGCGCTGCAGCTATTGTGGAATCTGCGGCGAGGTTTGTGCTTTTAATGCCATCATGGTGGGTAAAGAGACAGTGCTTGTTTTTGAGCAGCTCTGCCACGGCTGCGGCGGATGCGCCTATTTTTGTCCGGAGAATGCGATACGAGAGATCGATCGCCCCATCGGCCTCCTCGAAAAAGGCGATGCGGGAGAAATTTCCTTTGTGCATGGAAAACTGAACCCGGGTGAGGCGCTTTCGCCTCCCCTGATCAAAGCTGTCAAAGAGACCATCGATCCGGCAAAGGTGGCGATTGTAGACGCCTCGCCGGGCGCTTCCTGCCCGGTAGTAGAAGCACTGCGGGGCAGCGATTATTGTCTGCTGGTCACCGAACCGACCCCTTTTGGCTTAAACGACCTGGTTATCGCCGTGGAGTTGCTGCAGAAACTGGGCATTCCCGGCGGAGTGGTGATCAACCGTTCTTTGGGGGGCCGGGGTGAGGATAATATTGAATCCTTCTGCAGCAGCGCAGGAATCCCAATTCTTCTAAAGATGCCCTGGGACAGGGAGCTGGCTTCGCTTTATGCGCGGGGAGAACCGGCGGCAAACCACCTGCCGGCCTGGCGGGATCTTTTTGCTGAACTGGGCCGGCTGATTCTTGATGACGAGAGGGGGGGCCGGTGATGGAAGAAATTGTTGTTGTGAGCGGTAAGGGGGGCACCGGTAAAACTACCTTGACAGCCTCTTTCGCAGTCCTGGCCGGTGGAGATGCGGTGATGGTTGACGCCGACGTGGATGCGGCGAACTTAAGCCTGGTTTTAGCACCTGAGCAGCTGGAGCGCCATCCCTTTGTTGCTTCCTCCAGGGCGGTTCTGGATAAAGAGCGCTGTACTGAATGCGGCCTCTGCCGCGAACTCTGCCGCTTTGATGCCATTTCTGAAGACTACGAAATTGATCCTATTTCTTGTGAGGGCTGCACTGTTTGCAGCCGGGCCTGCCCGGTAGAGGCCATTGTCATGGAAGAGGTTGTCTCCGGGCACTGGTTTCTTTCGGAGACGCCCTACGGCAAGCTGATCCATGCCCGCCTGGGGGTAGCGGAAGAGAACTCGGGCAAGCTGGTCACCCTGGTTCGGAACCGGGCCCGGGAGCTGGCTGCCGGCGAAAAAAAGAAATTTCTGCTCACCGACGGGCCTCCCGGCATCGGCTGCCCTGTAATCGCCTCCCTGTCCGGAGCGGCAAAAGCGCTTATCGTCACCGAGCCCACGGTTTCCGGGATCCATGATCTCAAGCGGGTTCTTCATGTCTGCCGCCATTTTGAGGTTCCCGCTGTGGTCTGCATCAACCGCTGTGATCTGGATGAGGACAACACAGAGGCTATTGAAGCCTATTGTCGTGAAGAATCCGTGGATGTCATCTCGAAGATCCCTTTTTACCGGGAGGTAACAGAAGCCCTGGTGCAGGGGAAACCGGTGGTCAGCCACACCCGCGGGCCGGCTGCCGATGACATTGCCGCTCTTTGGGAGAAACTTTCCTCAGGCGGTGGGCACTGACCGGCGGTACTATAGGCTGCGGGGTGGGTAAAAGATGGACTATACGAAATTATTGACCGAACACTTTCAGAACCCCAGAAATGTGGGGCGGATCCCTCGCCCCGACGGAGTAGGGGTGATCGGCGATCCCTCTTGCGGAGACTGCATCCGCATATATATCAAGGTGAAGGAACACCGTTTGTCTAAAATAAGGTTTGAAGTTTACGGCTGCCCCGCGGCTATCGCCACCACCAGCATCCTGACGGAGATGGCCGAGGGTAAAACACTGGAAGAAGCCCTGGCGATCACTCCGCAGGATATTGCCGGGGAACTGGGCGGGCTGCCCCATCCGAAGATGCACTGTTCAAACCTGGGTACGGCAGCTCTCTACCAGGCTATCAATCATTACCTTCAGGGCAGACCGGGATGAAGCCGGCAACCGGCAGAGGCGGCGCCTGCGGGGTCTAAAGTAGGAGGTGAAAACGCTGCCCGATGAAGTGAAAATTACCACCATCTGTGAAAACAGGGCGCCTTACTCCGGCCTGCTGGGAGAACACGGCCTGGCTATGCTTCTGGAGACGAAGGGACGGAGGATCTTGCTCGACACCGGTGCAGGAGCTACTCTGGCACCCAATGCTGCTGCTCTAGGCCTGGATCTAAGCAGGCTCGATGCGGTGGTTCTGAGTCACGGTCACTATGATCATACCGGCGGCCTGAAATGGCTGCTCGGTGTCCAGGTCCCCGCTACTCTTGCTGTTCAGGGGCATCCGGATATTTTTGCCGATAAATATTCTCGTCGTCGGGATGCCGCTCCGAAGTATATCGGGGCGCCCTGGAAGCGCAGTGAGACGGAAGCGCTGGGCGCCAGGTTTAATCTGGAGCGGGGCCCGGTGGAGCTTGGCGGCGGCATCTTCACAACCGGGGAGATTCCCCGCCTTGAGCGGGCAGAAAAAGGGGAAACGCCTTTTTTAACCAAAGAGGGAGATGGTTTTACTGAAGACAGGCTGCTGGACGATCAGGCCCTGGTGGTGGATAGCGGCGCCGGCCCCATTGTCCTGCTGGGCTGTGCTCACGCCGGCCTTATAGCCACCTTGCAGCATGTGCTCGCTTTAACGGGGAAGCGGCGTATCTACGCTGTGCTGGGCGGAACCCACCTGCTAAACACCTCCGATGAGGGGATAGAGCAGACCATCGCATCACTGCAGCAGTTTGGCCTTGAATTCATTGCCCCCTGCCATTGCACCGGTTACCGGGCGGCTGCAGCCATGTTAAAGGCATTCGGGAAGAGATTCCTGGATCATCAGGCCGGAAGTGTATTCAGGCTGCCGTACCGCTAAGGCAACCTTCAAATGAAGCTTGCTCCAACCCGCTGCCATCCCATTTTTCTCCTATACAAACCACCAGCAGTATAATAGAATGAAATACAGATTAAAAATATGGTTTTGCAGGAAAATTGTTGGGAAGGGAGTCCGTTAATGAGCAGACCAATTATAGAAGAGGTTTTGCCGCAGCTCTACCGGGCGGAGATCCCCCTGCCGAAGAATCCCCTCAAATCAACCAATTCGTATATCATAAAAACCAGCTCGCGAAACCTGATTATCGACACGGGGATGAACCGGGAGGAGTGCCTTACGGCGATGACAGCGGTGCTAAAAGAGCTGGAAATCGATCTGGAGCAGACTGATTTTTTTATCACGCATTTACACGCCGACCACCTGGGACTGGTCAGCGAACTGGCGGCGCCGGCTTCGCGCGTTTTTTTTAACGAGCCCGACGCGAAAATTGTAGCCCTGAACAATCTCTGGGAACTTCTATTCTATGTTGCCGGAAGGCACGGCTTCCCTGAGGCAGAACTTAAAGCTGCACTGGCCGCGCATCCGGGAAACCGCTACAGCCACATCGGTCCCCTTGACTTTGAATTCGTCGGGGAGGGGGATGAGCTTTCCTGCGGCCCTTACAGATTTGTCTGTGTGCATACCCCCGGTCACACTGCGGGGCATATGTGCCTTTATGAACCGTCGCAGAAGCTCTTTGTGGCAGGGGACCATATCCTCGGCGATATTACCCCGAACATTGCCGCCTGGCAGGATGAAGAAAACCCCCTGCGGGAATATCTGCAAAGCCTGGATAAGGTTTGCTTGATGGAGATATCGCTGCTATTGCCAGGCCACAGAAGCATTGTCACCGATTGCCGGGGAAGAATTGAGGAGCTCAAAGATCACCACCGGGAAAGACTGGAGGAGGTGTCCTCTATCATCGAAACCATGGGGCCGGGCAGTGCCTACGATGTAGCCGCGCAGATGAAGTGGGACATTGATGTGCGCAGCTGGGAGCAGTTTCCTGTGGCCCAGAAATGGTTTGCAATCGGTGAGGCTATCGCTCATATCCGCTACCTGGAGGAAGCCGGCAAAGTGCAGAGAAAGCAGCAAAACGGAACGGTCTTATTTTATATCTAAGGATTACAATTGTTTAAACGCAGCTTAGAGAGAAGGGGTGCCGGCCTTGATCGATTTTGTATCAGTTTCCAAAGTGTACAAGCCCGGAGGGATTCCGGCTGTTTCCGACATAAACCTTCATCTGGGCCGGGGGGAATTCATTTTTCTGATCGGGCCGAGCGGCGCGGGGAAGACAACGCTGATCAGGCTTATATCTCGCGAAGAGACGGCGACTGCAGGCCAAATTACCTTTCTTGATAAAAATATTGCTGCATACAAGCCGCCGGAACTGCTGCTGCACCGCCGTCGGATGGGCCTCGTTTTCCAGGACTTTCGTCTTTTAAACAGCAAAACGGTTTTCGAAAACGTCTCCCTGGCCCTGGAGGTGGTGGGACGGCCGCTCCAGGAGATCAAGGAGAAGGTTCCCGCAGCCCTGGCCCGGGTCGGCCTTGCCGGTAAAGAGAAGGTATTTCCCAACGAGCTTTCCGGCGGAGAGCAGCAGCGAATCGGCATAGCCCGGGCTATCGTCAGGGAACCGCTGGTGATTCTGGCCGACGAACCTACGGGCAATGTGGATCGGGATACCGGCCGGGGATTGATGGAGCTTTTTGAAGATATCAACAAGGGCGGCACTACGGTGGTTATGGCTACGCATGCCTGGGACCTGGTGGACAGCCTAAAAAAACGGGTTATTACCCTGGAAAAAGGCAGGATCACCAGGGATGAATTGCAAGGGAGTTACGGCCATGCCCATTAATTCGCTAAAATATTGTCTCAGGCAGGCGCTTACCTCTGTTTCCAGGAACAGGTGGTTGGCCCTGGTCTCTGCAGGGATGATTGCCGTCTCCCTGGCTATTTTGGGAGGTTTTCTTCTGGCGGCGGTAAATGTAAACCAGATCATGCAGAATATCCAGTCAAACCTGGAGATTGCTGTTTTTCTTGAAGATAACGCCGATGCCGCCGTTTTGCACCATGAGCTGGATCTGCTGGAGGGCGTGTTAAACTATGATTTTATAGACAGGCATCGCGGCCTGCAGGAATTTGGGAGATCAATGGGTGATGAAGCTCTGGTAGAGGAGCTGACCGGTGAGAGCAACCCCCTGCCGGACGTTTTTCGGGTGCGGGCTAAAGAGGGTGAACTGGTCCCTGTCCTGGCGGAGCAGATTGGACAGCTGCCGGGGGTAGAGAATGTCGACTACGGCAGGGAACTGGCACAGACCATAACTGGGATTTCGCGCCGGTTGAACACTGTCTCCATAGCGATCAGCCTGCTGCTGGCGGTAGGCGCGGTCTTTCTTATCGGGACCACCATTCGCCTCTCCGTTGTTATCCGCCATGAGGAGATTGGGATCATGAAGCATCTGGGAGCAAGCGATTGGTTCATCAGGCTGCCTTTTCTGCTGGAGGGCCTGGCGATCGGGTGGACCGGCACCCTGGCTACCGTTGTCGTCCTGGGGTTGGCTTATTACCGGCTTGCCGAACTGCTGCTGCGAAATTCACCCCTTTTCTTCCTGCAACCTGTGACAGCGCCGGGGGTATTGGCTTTCATTTTTGCAGGCCTGTTGGTTCTGGGCACGGCTATGGGCGGCCTGGGCAGTATTTTCTCTATCCGCAGGTTTCTGAGAGTCTAACTTTCAAAAAGGAGATGGGCTATCTATGCGGCCTCCCTGGAAGGTGCCGGTTTTTGCTTTGTTTGCAGTTGCCTCCCTCATCGTCTCCAGTTGTTTTATTACTCCGCAGGCCAACATTCAGGCCCAGGAAATAACAGAGCTGGAGGAAATCATGGAGGCGTTGGATAGATCCATCATGGAAAGTCAGCGGATGATGGATCAGCTTAGCAAGCAAATTGAATCCACCCAAAAAGAGATCGCGCAAGCGGGAGTGGAGATAGCCGGTGCCGAGGACAGGCTCGAAGAGAGCATCCGCCTTTTCGGGATGCGGGTGCGCAGTGCTTACATGAACGGCGCAGTCTCTTACCTGGAGGTTTTAATGAAAGCGGACAGCTTCGGTGATCTCATTGTGCGGGCGGCATACCTGGAAAGAATCATGAACCGCGATGCCGGGCTGATCACTTCGATCAAGCGCGAGCGCGAGCTTATCGAAGAGAGGAAAGAGCTTATTGATGAGCGGTACAACAACCTGCTTGCATTGATGGAGCAGGCGAAGGCGGAACGCAGCACCATGCTGGCTCAGCGGCAGGAGAAGGATAAACTGTTAAAGGAAACTGTGGAAAAAACAGCCGGCTACAAGCCGGTTTACGGCGTGGTGATCGATAACAGCAGTCCCGCCCGCCCGCAATCCGGCCTGGCTGCGGCCAGCGTGGTCTATGAGTTCGAAGTTGAGGGGAGGATTACCAGGTACCTGGCTCTTTTCTCGGTGCCCCTGGACAAGGTCGGCCCCATCCGCAGCGCCAGGACTCACAGTATGCAGCTGGCCCTGGAAAACGATGTCCACTACATCTATGCCAGCGGTTCTAAAGATGTCCGCGATGCAATTGCAGCACTTCCAGGCTTCAGGCATACCAATGCCGACAACCCGAGCCTTTCGGGTCATATCAGAACAACAGACCGAAGGGCGCCGCACAACCTATATATCGACCTGGTCAAATTTGGGAGGGAGGCCCCCTCAAGGGTCATCCTGGTCCGCCCGGCTTTCCTGGAGAGGGAGGGAAAACCCTGCTCCACCTTTTCCCTGGAATACAATACAGTGACCAAAATAAGGTATGAGTATCGTCCAGCCACCCGGGACTATCTGCGCCACCTGAACGGACAGGTTCATCGTGATGCTTCCGGAAAAGAGATTACCGCCCGTAATGTCGTCATCCAATACGTGCCCCATTATATCGATCTTAAGAAAAGGCCTACCCCCAACCTCATCGGATCGGGATCAATTGATTTCTATTCCATGGGACAGTATTTTCGCGGTACATGGCGAAAAGAGAGTGCGGCGTCGCCGACCCATTTCTTTTATGAGAATGGCAAAGAGATCGAGATGGTTTACGGGCGAACCTGGATCCAGATCGTCCGCCCCCGATGATTTTAGAGATCGTAGCTCCCCACGGGAACCGGTGATGCTATCACCCCGATAGATTAAAATCCTCCCGGCCGATGGGGTATTCCCAGATAAAATGCCCGTCGGAGTAGGTCTCACCCGTTACCTTCACCAGGACTCTTTTGACTGTGGGGAATTGGGTGGCGGTGTAGACCAAAGACTGGATTAAAACAGTGCTCCCCAGGGTGCCGCCCGGGGTCTCCGTGACGAGTTCTGAGGAAAAATCGATGAGGGCGACTTCATTTTCCACCTTTACATCGAGCAGCCTGGTTTTTTCCGGCACCGTTCTCACCAGGGCTTTCTCCCCGGG
>CAZQVX010000001.1:14248-21180 GCA_964596845.1 uncultured Syntrophomonadaceae bacterium
TTGCCGGGTAATAATTATATTTTAGTCGGCGTTTATTGTAAACATGGGGTTTTGCTCAATCCTGATCCAGAGGTCTGTCTGTTCCATCTGGCCGGCCAGGTGGAAGAGGATATCTTCCCGCCCCTTGGCGGCGATGAACTGGACGCCCACAGGCAGGCCGCCGGGAGATAGATGAAGCGGCAGCGACATGGCCGGCTGCCCCGTCAGATTGGCCAGCTGAGTAAAGGGGGTCCTTTCCAGGCTTCTATTGATCAGATCGTCGACAACACCGGCTTTCTTCAGGGTCTTGGCCAGCTTCAGGCGGGAAACCCACTTTATTTGTGTGACCTCTTTATTTGACAGATCCTGTTCACCGATCTTGGACTGAAGAGCAGCGGTAGTCGGGGTCATAAAGAGATCGTAATCTTCAAAGAAGGCCTCCATCTTGAAAGCGGCGAAATCCCATTCGTTGAGGTTTAGAACAAATTCCTCGCTTGTTGTTATTTTCCCCAACTGCCCCAGCAACCAGGTGGCCGGCTCTACATCGCTCAGGCGGGCTTTTCTGCCGAGAACTTCCGCGAGCAGGGTGATGGCGGCAGCCACCTCTCCAAAATAGAGGGTCATATAGCTTTTGGCAATTTTGCTGCCGTCAACGGGCGCCTTTATTTCTTCTACGAAATGGCCCAATGATTCCAACTGATGCGCCGCTTTTGTCACTGCTTCCCGGCATTCATGGTGGATTTCCGCTCCGGTGAGCGATTTGGTGGTAAAGGCGATCTTCATTTTTTTCGCCGGACCCTGGAGGGCGCATTCCAGGTAGTTGTCGTCAAAAGGCGGCGGTGCAAAAGCGGTCCCTGCTTCGTAACCTTTGACCAGATCGAGCATGGCGGCACTGTCTCTCACTGAGCGCGACAAAACGTGGTTGACCGAGGCTCCCTGCCAGTTTCGCCCGAAGAAGGGACCCGCGGGGGTGCGGCCGCGGCTCGGTTTCAGGCCGAAAAGGCCGCAGTAAGAGGCCGGTATGCGGATGGATCCGCCGCCGTCACTGGCCCCGGCGATGGGAACCATCCCTGAAGCCACTGCGGCAGCTGATCCTCCGCTGGAACCTCCGGGAGTATGATCCCTGTTCCAGGGGTTTCTGGTGGGTCCGTACAACTGGGGTTCGGTGATCCCCATTAACGCAAACTCGGGGACATTGGTCTGCCCCAGGAATACGACCCCGGTGGAGCGCACCCTGTTTATAAATGTCGCATCTTTTTCTGCCCGGTAATCCCGGAGAGCCCTTGCTCCCTGGGTCATGGGCTCACCTTCGATCTCCTGCCCAATGTCCTTGAGCAGAATCGGCACGCCTGCAAAGGGCTCCTGTCCCGTTACATCTTGGGCCGCCTTTCTGGCTTGATCATACATCTTATTAATGACGGCATTAAGTTTGGGGTTAAGCTTTTCAACCCTTGCGATAGCAGCCTCGACAATTTCGCCGGCGCTTACCTCTTCTTTCCGCACAAGTTCAGCCAGGCCTGTAGCATCATAATCCAGGTACTGAAAATCAGCCATTATATTCACCTCACTGTTAATGTGTATCTACAATCATACCTACCGGTACTTAACTCGCCAAAAGTTAAATCAACCGGTTTTCGGATTAAATACCTTATTCAGCTTAATAAGTTATATTCCTTCCAGATGCGTCGTTATTTTGCTGTCATAATTGCCTTTGTCTGAAAGGGCTTAGGGGCAGTTAATTACGCTGAACAGTTGGAGCTGCCGTAAGGCGGATAGTTTTAAACGAGCGGAAAGTTTTACTTGACAACAACTTGTAACCTTTATAGAATTGTAGCAGTTACATATATATAATTGTTTCAATATAACGGTAGAAACGCATAAAGACGTGGCGAGTGTACTGAGAAGGAGTGATGCATATGGTGGGGATAAGATGTGAGGTTTGCGGCGCTATCTATTCAAAGAGCCTGCGCAGTTGTCCGCAGTGTGAATTTTATCGTAACCGGGAACATGCCCGGTTTGAATCATGCACCGGGGTGCGCTACCCCTGCTCCTGCCACTGCCGTACCTGCTTTTTTGAAAAAATTTACGGCTAAATTGAGGCGGAAAAAGAGGGCAGCGATTTGACTTGGGATAGAAGATAATATAGAGTAGTAACAGTTACATAGTAATAATAGATCAATCGCCCAAGAGGCAACAGGGGGGGTGATACAGATACTAGAAGCCCTCAAGCAGCTTCGTTTAAAAAACATCCATCCGTCTATCGCCAGGGTCAAGATACTTACCTGTTTGATTAACAGTGCCTCTCATCCCACTGTGGATCAGATCTACAACAGCCTGCTTCCGGAGATACCTACATTGTCGAAAACAACGGTGTACAAAACGGTGGATCTTCTCGTAGAATCCAACCTGGCCCGGCTGCTACAGATGGAAGGGCATGAGGCTCGTTATGACGCCGATATCAGCGACCACGGGCATTTTATATGTTCCAGATGCGGCCGGATATATGATTTTACCTCAGATCTGGATCAGCTTGCCACAGAAGGGCTTGGGGGATTCCTAATTGAAGAAAAAAATGTGGTTTTTAAAGGGGTATGTCCCCGGTGCCTGCCTGAATAAAGGGGTAGGCCGAAAACAAACCTAAAATTGAAACAGGAGGAATCGGTTATGAGTTGTGAAGAAGGACAGGTGCGGGCAAGGGTTGGCCGGGAAGCCCCGGATTTTGAAACCAGCGCTTTTGTGGACGGCGGTTTCAAAAAAGTGAAACTCTCCAGCTTCCGGGGTAAATGGGTTGTTCTCTGCTTCTATCCGGGCGACTTTACATTTGTTTGACCGACAGAATTAGCGGCAGTTGCCGCCAGGTATGACGAGCTGAAAGAGTTAGGGGCAGAGGTTCTTTCCTGCAGTGTGGATAGCGAGTATTCGCATAAGATCTGGCAGGAGGAGGAACTTTCCAAAATGGTCCCCGGCGGAGTGGCCTATCCCATGCTTTCAGATAAGGGCGGAAAGATTGGCCGGCTTTATGGGGTTTATGATGAGGCAGGCGGAGTAAATGTTCGCGGCAGGTTTTTAATCGACCCCGACGGGGTGATCCAGGCCATGGAAGTGCTGACCCCTCCGGTAGGGCGCAATTTCTCAGAGTTAACGCGCCAGCTGAAGGCTTTCCAGCATGTCCGGAACACGGGTGAACCCACCCCGGCCGGATGGCAGCCCGGCAAGAAAACGCTGAAGCCGAGTGCTGCCCTTGTCGGGAAGGTCTGGCAGGTGTGGAAGGTAGGCGACGAGTAAATCGCCTCGATTATGTGGAGCGGAAGGCTCGTTGACCGGGCTTTTCGCCCCGTAGTGTTAGCTGCTCCTTGAACTGACAGCTGACAGGTGAAAAATAAGCTGCCCCGAAACATTCGGGGCAGCTTATTCTCTAAATCAGGCTTGCTTTTTTTATTCTCGCCGAAGGGTTAGAGGCTCAGTGCACGGCGGTAGATCTGCTCGTAGCTCTCCAGGGTCAGGTCGCGCGGGTTGCCGATAGTCTGGGGATCGTTAAAAGCCTCCTGGGCCAGCATGGGAATATCTTTTTCTGCAATGCCCATTTCCCGCAGGCTGGGAATGCCGATATCTTCTTTTAGGCTGCGCACCTCTTCCACTGCAGCCAGGGCGGCTTCCCGTTCGGAGAGGCCGAAAGTGTCGACGCCCAGGGCCAGGGCGATGCGGGCGTACTTGGCCGGTTCGCCCATCCAGTTATATTCCATCACTGGAACCAGGGTTGCCGCTACGGCCACACCGTGGTGGACCGGGAAGATGCCACCCATGGTCTGAGTCATGGCGTGGACGGCGCCGGCGCTGTCGGCACCATAGGAAAGTCCTGCTAACAGAGCAGCCATGGCCATGTAATAACGCGCTTCCAGGTCTTGGCCGTAAGCCACTGCCCGGCGCAGGTATTTACCCACATATTCGATGGCCATTAACGCTACAGCGTCAGTTTGGGGTTGGGCATAGGCGCAGGTGTAGCATTCGATAGCATGACAGAGTGCGTCCATCCCGGTTCCCGCGGTGATCCAGGCAGGCATGGAAACGTGAAGCAAGGGGTCGACCAGGGCCAGGTGAGCCGCCAGCAGAGGGCCTCCAACATTAAATTTATATTTCCGCTCCGGATCAGTGATCACCGACCAGAGGGTGACCTCGCTGCCCGTTCCCGCCGTGGTGGGGATACAGGTCAGGGGTGGAATCCTCTTGCTAAGCTCCTTTTTACCCTCGGCACATTCATATTCCAGGACCGGTGCATCGTGTGAGATTTCAACTCCGACGGCCTTGGCTGTATCCATGGAGCTGCCGCCGCCGACAGCGACAAGGCCGTCGCAATTATACTTGCGGTAACGCTCTGTTCCGCCGGCCACTGTCTTCAAGGGTGGGTTGAAAACAACCTCATCGTAGATCACATACTCAACCCCCGCTTCCTTGAGGGGTTGCAGGACCTGATCCAGCAGCCCGGCCTTGACCACTCCTTCGTCGGTAACGATGAGCGGTTTTTTTACGCCCAAAGCTGCCAGCTCGCCCGGCAAATGTTGCAGGGCACCAAGACCATGCTTCATAACAGTGGGGACCTCGAAATAATGCAGCTGATTCAAGTTTTTCATCGACGAAACCTCCTTTGTATTCTGAAGCAGAAGTTGGGTTATTGCTGATTATCCAAAACAGGCCGATCAACAATGGCCAGTTGCTCCAGCCTGGCTGATGTGGGCGCCCCGGCCTGAGTCCAACCGCGGGCTGCGTAGTAATCATCCAGGAGCTGATCCAGGATCTCCCGGGTAATCATATGCCCTTTGTAAGGGCCGCTGGGGAGCGGTTCCTCCATGAAGCGCTTCGGCAGCGTATCGTCACTGCGGCTGAAGCCTTCTCTCAGGTTAAAAAGGCGGACCTGGTTCCAGACTCTTTCTCCCAGCAGCATCAGCCCATCCAGTGACCACTTCTGTCCTGTAGCAGCTTCCAGCATACGGCAGTATGTCTCACCCTGGATTCCATACTGGGCGAAGTCACATTTTACCAGGGTATCAAGACCGGCCAGATAGTTCTGCAGTTGGGCGACCATTTCGCCCTTGTCTTTTAAACCCAGGCGGTCTACAGGCTCGCCGTTCCATTCTCCCCCCACCTCGTTGTTGATGGGGAAAGCGCGCTGGTGACAGCCGCCCCGGTCTGCCGTCGCCAGGGCCAGGGCCATGCCCGGTACCGACCTGGGGCCCCAGGCCGGGCATTCCAGCCCCTTGATATGCACGGCGAAATCAGAAGCGGAACCTCCCATGGTTGCCGCTGCTTCTCTTACTCCCCCTGCCAGCAGATCGCCCAGGCCTTTTTTCCGGGCGGCAATGATCTCCAGAAGATAATCTGCCGCTTCGGAGTCGCCGAAAGAAAGGGTTACTCCTTCGCTATCAGCAGCCGTGATCAGTCCCTTTTGGTAGGCCTCCATGGCAAAGCCGATTACCCCGCCGGAGGACATTCCGTCCAGACCAAGGGCATCGCATTTCTTTACCAGGTAGGCAACCTCCCTGATATCGCTGATTCCCAGATTGCTGCCCATCATGGCGGCGGTTTCATACTCCACCACATCGGAGATCAGCCCTTTGCGCCGCCCACGCCTGACTTTACCAACCTTACTGCAGGCGATGGGGCAGCTGGCACAGGCAACGTTGCGCAGCCAGATCTTCTTCCCCTGGCTGATGGCATTTAGCCCGGCAGCGCCTTCAAAGACGCCGTCAAAATAGTTGCGAGTGGGCAGCAGGAACTCATCGTTGGCAAAATCGATGGATCCGGCAGTACCGTCCAGATTGAAAGAGGCGATAGATTCTTCGTCCTTAAGCTCCTGATAAGCCTGGTCTACGGCAGATTGAAAGGCAGCCGGATCGTGAACGCGGATCACCTGGCGACCGCGCAAAACCACTGCCTTTAAGTTTTTCGATCCCATCACCGCCCCGGTGCCGCCCCTTCCTGCGTGGCGGTTGTATTCGCAGTTGACCAGCGCGTATGAAACCATTTTCTCTCCAGCAGGGCCGATACAGGCAGTTTTAACCGTGCGGTCTCCTAGATCTGCTCTGATCTGCTCGGTTGTTTTAAATGTATCCAATCCCCATAGATGCGCCGCATCACGAATTTCAGCATTACCGTTGTCAACCCAGATATAGCAAGGGCTTTTTGCCGCCCCGGTGATTACGATGCCGTCAAAACCGGCATAGCGGATCTCGTGAGAAAAATGGCCGCCAAAATAGGAATCTACAAAAGTGCCGGTAAGGGGGGACTTGGTGATAACACAACCCCGCATTGCCGGCGCCAGCGTGCCGGTGAGCGGGCCGGGCATGAACATGAGGATATTTTTCGGCGAAAGGGGATCGCACCCCGGCGGTAAAAGATCATAGAGAATTTTTGCTCCGAAACCCTTTCCGCCCACAAATAGCTCCATCAGCCTGCGGTCCAACTCTAGAGCCTCACTGGTGCCCCTGGTCAGATCGACATAAAGCAGACTGCCCATATAGCAGTTAGGCATCCTGGTGCACCTCCTCCTCAGCAATGAGGGTTACCAGCTTCAGCGCCCCGGCTACACAGTAGCGTACGCAGAGGGGGTCTCCCCCGCAGAGATCACATTTATCGGCCTTATTCTGGGCATCCATCTGGATCATTCCATCAGGGCAGGCTTCAACACATTCTTTGCATCCGGTGCACAGCTCTTTGTCGATTAAGACGACTCCTGTCTCCGGATCTTTGGAGATAGCCTTCACCGGACAGGTCCGTACACAGTAAGCATTTTCACACTGTGTACAGACCACGGGCCGGTTAAGGAAATTTTCACCCTCAACAAGTATTTTTAGCCGCGCCAGGCGGGGGTTGTAACCCCCTGTAGCCCGCGCAGAGCAGACCAACTGACAGGCATTACAGCCGGTACAGAGATCAAACTGGCCTCTTAGATAGAGCAT
>CAZQVX010000001.1:21280-22824 GCA_964596845.1 uncultured Syntrophomonadaceae bacterium
AGGCAGTTGAAAAAAATATCCGAATGGAACCCTGTTTCCGGGTGGTCAAAGATAAGCCGCTTTTCCCCATAGAGGGTGGTAATCATCTCATCGTCCTGATAGCCCAACTCCCGGTACACCTTGATCAGGGTGGGACCGTCCTCCGAGCGTGCCACAAAATCGGTGTCGGTAAAAACCCGGCCCCACTGTTCATGAATGTAGTTGAACTCGGGACAGCGCAGATGGAAGGCGAGGGCGCCGATTAAGCGCAGCGATACGCCATGTTTTTTTGCGTGCTCGATGATTTTTTTTGCTTCATTGATGAACTCCTGAGCGCTTGTTCCGGTATACTGTGTCACACTCTTCCCTCTTTCGCTGGGGACGGGAATCCCGTCCCCGCTTTATTATCAGTGAATCATTTAACCTGAAGTAAGGACGTACTTCTTGACGCCCTTTTTGTCCATTTCGACGATGGTACCCAGCAGCGTGCCCTGTTCGTACATGCTGCCGGGGTTTATCACAAGGGTTTTCTTCATCCTTTCCATTCCCCGGCCTTCGTGAATATGCCCCACCAGTGCCAGGGGAGGCTGATGCTTGAGAATGAGTTTGCGAACGGCATGGCTGCCAACAGGGACCAGTGATCGCCCGGCATGCTTTGGTCTCAGGTTTTCATCCAGTTCGGGAGCTTCATCCAGGCCGGAGCCGAAGGGAGGTGCGTGTAGATTAAACACGCACCTGTCCATATTCGACACTTTGGCTGCCATCTTTTCGATTTTTTCTTCAAGCTCCTCTTCGCTGCATTCACGATGGGTGTCCCAGGGGGTGGGGTTGGACCAGCCGGTGCTGATCATCTCGAAATGGCCGTCTAAGTCCAGCACATCGCCCTCAGCTATGGTAATGTATTTGGAACCGGCGAAGACGCTGTCTATTTCAAACATATCGTCGTTTCCAGGGCAGATGTAGCACTTGATCCCCCATTGGGACAGCCGTTCTTCGGCAAACTTGACCCACCGCTCGGCCACTATCATGACCCGCTCGACAAAGAGGTTTTCGACTTTTACCGGATCGGCGCTTAGCTCGGCGAACTCATCTTCTGTTATTATGATGGGATAGTAGCCGCGATCGGCGATATGTTTTTCCATGGCAATTTTGCGCTCTTCATCCAAGAGCATATCCTCTTCCAGAAAATTAACCTTGTAGCGCCCCTTGTCGTCTTTAATAAAGGGGACCAGGGCTTTTCCGGTCATATCACCGCCCAGGATAATAATGTCAGCGTTGTAGAATTTGCCGGCATTGATGAATTTTTTCCAGCAAACCTCCGATCCATGGACATCTGTTGCAAAAAAGATGGTAGTCATCTACGAACCTCCTTAAAAATACAACTATTCTACGGGGATGGTCTTATGGATTTCCTCCAGGTCAATCCCCTCTCGTTTGCGATACCATTTGGAGACGTAGTAGATGACAATTGTCGCCAGATAGAATCCGCCTAAATAGATAAAGGAGGTGGGCTCATTCAATCCGTAAACATCGTATCTCATCCACATGTAGAGAAGGAACAGCAA
>CAZQVX010000001.1:22924-28411 GCA_964596845.1 uncultured Syntrophomonadaceae bacterium
ATGGTGCCGCACCAGCCGAAGAACCACGCGCTCATGGAAAACAGCAGCCAGAACTGCAGTATGGGACTGTCGGTCAGGAAGCTGACCAGCAGAGCGGGATAAGGACAGACGCCGAAAGGCGAGGTTCCCTCGTAAAAGGTAAAGTTGGCCGCATTGAAGAAATCCCAGCCAAATACGCGGTTGAAAAGAAGAAGCACGACCACACTCAGAGCGCCTGTAACGACAAGGCCGTAAAACATGCTTCTAAAGTTGCGCTTGAAGTCGGAGGCGCCGCGTACTTCACCGTAAAGGGTGGCGCCCCAGTTGGGCCACAACAGGTAGAAAACAACCATGGGAATTAAGGCCAGGGTCGGGCCCAGTTTGAAACTCGACAGGGGAGGGGCGGTGTAGCCATCTGCGGCGGCGGCCGCCAGGATCTGCTGGTAAGCGTTCCCCTCACCTGTGGAGAAGAAAGATGTGGCGTAGTGATTAAAGGCGGGGATAAAGCTTTCACGTGTGTTTGCCAGCAGCATGATGATCATGGTGACCATTCCGGCCATGCCCAGCCAGAAACAGAATTTTTGGATGCGCGCGTACCAGCTCATCCCCAGACTGATGTAGATGAAGGCCAAACCGATAACGACAAGTGAACTGACGAAGAGGCCGTTGGTGGTGACAAACCAGGTTGCGGCATTTGTCAGGCCGGTGCCGTTGGTCCAACCGCCCAGCATTCCCAGTACCGGCGTGAAGACATTAAAGGCTAGCATGTTGCCGTATAGTGGTAGCCAGTGCCATAAGATCCAGCCCCATCCGGCAATAGCGAGCACAAAACCGATCCCACCGCCTAGAATTCGGCTTTGCCATACATAGTCGCCGCCGGCCCGGGGCATTACCGCCACCAGCATAGCGTAGACGACCACCTCGAAAATAATGAGCAGGGTGGCGATGACGACAGACCAAACCAGGTTGCCATCGGGAACATAAGGGGCAAAGGCAAAAATATAAAAACCGAGAGTCACCAGGTTAACGGAGAAGAATGAGTAGACAAACCCGTCGAAAGTAGACCAGGACCTGACCAGGCCGCTTGCCTTGCGCACAAACATACTAGGTTGAGCCATTAGTTCATCTCCTCTAAAGATATTGGTTATTAATGCGAGGTGCAATTTTATGGCCCAGGGATCACTCCTTTCGCCACGAATTAGCAGGGGCGGTTCTCTGTTCTAACCGCCTGTTTGGGGTTGTGCTGTGGGTCAATTTTGAACCCTATGAAACTATTTTAGAGATTCGCATCATTTTACCTTTGTGGAATGAGTAGAAATGTTTAACCTTATATGTGCAAAAAGCACAAAGAGTGTCCGGGTGAGCGCCCGCTGGCAGGGCTCCTGGATGGCAGCGGCAGCTATGTTGAGAGTTTTCGGCTGATGGAGGCGAGCAAAAAAGGAAAGCTGTCCATCTGATCAACATCCAGCCCCAGCAGCTCGTTTATTTTACTCAGGCGATAGTTCAGGGTATTGCGATGGATGTGCAGTTGCCGGGCAGTGCGGTTACGGGAGTAGTTGCATTTTATATATGTCTCCAGGGTGAGAACAAGTTCGCCGTCCTTTTCTCGATCATATTTCAGTAGCGACTCATAGACACGCTCGTACAGTGAAACGGCACTGCTGCTGATTAAAAATCTTTTGACCAGGTGGTAGGGCTCCATATCGGAGTTGTAGACGGCAAAACCGGGTGGCAGCAGCTTTTTTCCTATCTCCATGGTCTCCCAGGCCTGAATATAGCTGGAGCTGACCTGCTCAACATTATCATAGATTCCGCCCATTGCCATATATACCGGGATGTCTCCCATTCGCTTCTGAAGAATATTTTTTAGCCTCTCCATGATCAGTTTACTGCGATGAATTCTTTCATTTCCCTTCCACGATTCAGGAAGGCGCAACAAAACAATATTGCTGCCAAGCGCTTCTGCCATGATGTTCTGGGGGTGCTCCCTGTTGAGAGCGCTACGCAGCTGGCGCTGCAGTTTCTTTTCCAGGTTATCCCCGGCGAGGCCGGTTTTAGGTCCCTGCATCTTTAGGCGGTAAGGGGTTTCCCTGCTCAGTTCAACCAGAATCAAGCAGTAGGGCCCATCGAGATCCATGCCCAGTTGAGCGGCGTGGGCAATAATATTTTCTCTGCTTTTCAGGTTGCCCAGCAGTAGTTCGTTGAAGAAATCAAGTTCGTTTTTTTGCTTCGCATCTCGTATTTCTCTTTCTTTGAGGATGTTTAATGCGATAGCCAGGGAAGCGGCTTCGAGGGCGACGGTTTTGTCGGGAGCAAGTTCTCTGTCCAGGTCTGGAACAATGATAAGGCCGTAAAAGGTATTCCCGGCGGTGATGGGAAAAAGAAAATCGAGTTTGCCCGATTCCTTATGACAGTAATAACGGGGTTTCTTATTTTCAACTGCCGCCTTCAGGATCTCCGGTGGATAGCAATCTCCAAATTCCATATATCCCTGACTTTGGCGCAGGCATTCAATCAAAGGTATAGGTTTTATACAGCTCTTAGGCACCTCATAGTCGGAGAGGATCAGATCCGGATCAGCCATGACTACAGGGAGGTTGATGAGCGATGAAAGGGAAAACATTATCTCGGCAAGGCTTCTTCCCTTTAAGACAAAATTGACCATAAGGCTGTGCACTTCCTGGGCATACTCCAGTGACGCTATCTGCTTGTCGAGGATCTTGCTCATAACCGGGACGATAACATCGATATATGAACAGTCGGGCATCTGCAGCAGCGGCAGGCTCAGTTCGTCGGCTTTTTGGATCAGTCGCTCATCGATCTCAGTGATATATCTTTCCGGTGAGAAGATGACCAGTCCGGCTCCGCCGCATGCTGTGATATCTTCAAGCATTTTTAATTGGGCTTCAAGGTTGCCCTTGAGGGCATAAAAAGTAGTAGAGAGCAAAGAGTCCCGGCGGAACCAGATAGCGGCATCAGGCACATCGATGATGTCCACTGTTCTGACGATATTTCCAAGACCACTGGCGCCGCCCAGGACCTTCGCCTCTTGTAGGCGGCCAATCTTTAAGGCATCACTGACGGTTATGGACATCCTCTCTCTCCTTCAGCAGGTTATGATGAAATTAAATAATTCGACAGCAGGGAGTCGTTTTCCTTTGATGGGTACAGCGGCAGAAAGAGCCGGCAGTTAATTTTTGACCGTTTATCCCTGCGTATGTTATTATGTCGTCAAGCCCCGGC
Organism: uncultured Syntrophomonadaceae bacterium; assembly: GCA_964596845.1. GTDB lineage: Bacteria > Bacillota > Dethiobacteria > DTU022 > DTU022 > JAAZIN01. Next base: position 26,147 of record CAZQVX010000001.1, read on the forward strand.
CCGTTATTTTCCTATTGGTCACTGGGAAATTCAAAAATGCCTACATATCTTCGGAAAAGGTGATCTGCCATGATTATGGAAATGGAAAAGAAAGTGTATGATTATTTTGAAACAATAGGGGTGAACTATACCCGTCATGAACATCCTCCCGTTTACACGGTAGAGGAGGCATCACAGTATTGGAAAGGGATAGAAGGCCGGCATTGCAAAAACCTCTTTCTGAGGAATAGCAAGGGCAACCGGCATTACCTGGTTGTCCTGGAGCAGTCAAAGAAGGTTGATCTTAAAGAACTGGCGAATAAATTGGGATCCGGCAAGCTTAGCTTTGCCTCCCCGGAGAGGTTGAACCGGTACCTGAGCCTTACCGCCGGCGCTGTTTCTCCTTTTGGGTTGATCAATGATCGGAATAAAGAGGTCCACATGGTGCTGGACAAAAGCCTGAAGCAGGGGGAGAAGGTTAACTTTCACCCCAACGTCAATACAGCGACTGTTACTCTCTCAGCGGCGGATTTTGTGATTTTTCTAGAGAGCTGTGGGAACGAGGTAACCTATCTTTAAAAATAGGCAGATCATATTTTGCGGACCGGCCGACAAACCCCATTTAGGGCCAGGCGCAGTTCGCAATATAAATCAGGTTATTAGAGGGGGGCCCGGCGATGAGTGAGCTAAAGCAGATCAGGCCATTTCTACAGCAGGTCACTGTAGCCTTCGCCTCGGTGGTTGATGTTGAACTGGGCGTCATCGACAGAAACCTGGAGGTTATTGCCGGAACCGGATATTTTGCAAAGCAGATCGGTTTCGTTTATAAAGAGGGCTGTATGACCAACAAGATGGTCGCTACCCCCCAGCAAGAATGCATTTTTGTCAGCGATACCGAAAGCAGCTGTTTTTGCAGGGATTGTGCTGATTTTAAAACCTGTGATGTGCTTGCCTATCTCATGTGTCCCATCACCTATCTTGAAAACAGGATCGGGACTTTTTCCTTGCTGGCCTTGAATGAGAGGCAGAGAGAGAAACTGGTGGCCGATCACGACAAAATGTTGGAGTTTCTGCATAACCTGTGCAACTTCATCGACATCACCCTGAATCAAAAAATTATGGAAGAGAAAGTCGGGCGGCTGGCAGAACAGTTCAGAGCGCTGGTCAACTCGCTTCATGAGGGGATCATTGCCATTAATGCGGATGGGATGATTGTTAATATCAATCAATCCGCCTACAATATGCTGGGCCTCGATACAGATATGCGCAGCAGACACATCAAGACCCTTTTCCCAGGCTTTGATCCGCAGGCCTTGGTTATGCAGAGCAGCGAGAAAAACCGCTATTATGAGCGCGAATTGCAGTATGCTGATGACGAAGGGCTTAACTTGCTGCTGCTGGGGAATATAACACTGATGCATGAGAAAAACAGGGTTACCGGTGCTGTCATATCCTTTCGGGAAAAAGAAGATCTGACGATAATGGCCAAAAGAATCATCAGCAAGGGGAAAACAGACAATTTTCAAGCGATCAAAGGAACCAGCAACGAGCTGACGGGGATTAAAAAAAGAATGAAACGGGTAGCCAACACTGATTCAACCATCCTGATCCGGGGTGAAACCGGAACGGGTAAAAGTCTGTTTGCCCGGGCGGTTCACGAACAGAGTCACCGCCGGAATAAACCTTTTGTTACTGTTAACTGTGCGGCCATCCCTGCGCCCTTGATCGAGTCGGAACTATTCGGATATGAGGAAGGAGCTTTTACCGGGGCCAGGAAGGGCGGCAAACCGGGCAAGTTTGAACTGGCCCATGAGGGCACCCTGTTCCTTGATGAAATAGGAGACATGCCGCTGGATTCGCAAACCAAGCTCTTACAGGTACTCGAGACGAAAAGAATCGAAAGGGTAGGCGGAATCACCCCCCGGGGGATTGATGTCCGGATCATCGCCGCCACCAACCGGGACCTGGAGAAACTCATTGAAACAGGCGCCTTTCGCAAAGATCTTTTTTACCGGATCAACGTGATTCCTTTTACAATACCCCCGCTTAGGGAGCGGAAAGAGGATATTTCTCTCTTAATGAATTATTTTCTCGATCTCTATACCGTCCAACTGAACAAGCCCCACCGGCCTTTTAGCGAACGGGCTCGAGAAATACTGCGCATTTACCCCTGGCCCGGCAATGCCAGGGAGTTGGCCAATGCTGTTGAGTATGCCGTCAATATAGAAACAGGAAAAGAGATAACACCGGGCAGCCTGCCGGCAAAAATACTGGATTACCAGGAAA
>CAZQVX010000002.1:0-9868 GCA_964596845.1 uncultured Syntrophomonadaceae bacterium
TGGCGGGGACCGAGGAAAGCCCGGGCGAGTTCGAGATTTACCAGGGGCGCAGCTACAAGGTCTACCGGGGTATGGGTTCGCTGGGAGCCATGAAAGAGGGGGCGCATGACCGCTACTTCCAGGAACACGACCAGAAGATGGTCCCGGAGGGGATCGAGGGACGGGTGCCTTTCCGCGGCACCGTGAGCGACATGGTTTACCAGCTTATCGGCGGCCTGCGGGCGGGGATGGGTTATTGCGGCGCGAAGAATATTGAGGAGTTGAAACGCAAAACAAAATTCATCCGCATCACCGGCGCGGGGCTAATCGAGAGCCATCCCCATGGGATCCAGATTACCAAGGAGGCTCCCAATTACAGCTTCTAAGGTTATACCGAAAACCGCGGCAGAAAATGCCGCGGTTTTTTTATGTTATAATTGACTTATAAAATAATTGACTAAAGGAAGGGCCGGTGTGAGCGGAGTTCTCGTATCTCTGGAGGGAATTGACGGGTGCGGCAAGACCACCCAGGCTTATCTTTTGCAAGATCGTTTGGAGAGGGAAACAGTGCCTTATCTAGCCACTCGTGAGCCTGGCGGGACACCAGCCGGGGAGAAAATCCGGCTGATGCTGCTGCATAAAGATTATTCCCTGACCAATAATGCTGAGGTTTTACTATATATGGCGGCCCGGATGGAGCTTGTCGCCAATGTGATTAAGCCTGCGCTTATTGCCGGGCGGATGGTGATCTGCGACCGATATATTGATTCCAGCGTTGCCTACCAGGGTTACGGCAGCGGCGGCGACCAGTCCTGGATCCGCGCGCTCAATGAAAAGGCAACGGAAGGGATCAAGCCGCAGCTGACATTTTTGTTCGATCTCACGGTTGAAGAGGCTCTCCGCCGCCGCGGCAGTGAGGGCGATCGCATTGAGCAGCGGGATCTTTCCTATCACCGGCGGGTGCGCCAGGGTTACCTGGCTGTCGCCTCTGCAGAGCCGGAGCGGGTGATCGTTATCGATGCAACTGTCCCGGCTGAGCGGCAGCACGAAATCGTCTGGCTGAAGGTGCATTCTCTTATCAATCCTGTTCCGGAAGAGGGAGGGCCCGATGAGCTTTAAAGATTTATACGGCCAGGCGAAGCTTCGAGATGCCCTTATTGAAAAGCTGTCGAAGGGAACGCTGAGCCATGCTCTCCTTCTCTGCGGTCCCCCGGGAAGCGGGAAAAAAAGCTGGGGCCTGGCGCTGGCCGGTGCGCTGCTCTGCGAGCGCGAAGATGGGACAGTATGCGGATACTGCCGCTCATGCCGGCAGCTCCGCTCGGGGGCTCACCCGGCATTATTTCATTTGCAGCCGCAGGGTCGCAGGCTGGGCATAGATCAAATCCGCCGGATCAGGGGCAGTTTTTACCTTGAAGGCGGCAACAGGATCTGCCTCATTGATGAAACAGAACAGATGACCCCAGAAGCATGCGCTTCGCTTTTAAAAATATTGGAGGAGCCCCCCCCTGGCCTTTATTTTATTTTGCTTACCGGCCGGCCCCAGCGAATACCCGGTACGATCCTCTCGCGCTGCCAGCGTTTTACGTTGCATCCATTAACCGGCACCGAAATCCTGGAGCTGCTGAAGCAACGAAAAGAGCTCTCCTTTGAAAAGGCGCTTTTGCTGTCGCGTCTGAGCAAGGGGTTGCCCGGGCTGGCGTTGAGGTTGGCCGAAGACCCGCTATTTGAGGATCTGCTCGCAGAGGCGTCGCAGTTGGTCGGACGCTTCGCCGCAGGGGAGCTGTCTTCATCGGAAATTATTTCTCTAGCCGGTTCACTGGCCGGCAGGGATGACCTTGCGTTTTTTTTGGAACTGCTATATCTTTTCTTTCGCGACGGCCTGATCTACCGGTTGTGCGGTAGCGGTGCACTGCTGGTTGACCCGGCTCGCCTCCCCCGCTGGGCTGACGGGGAGATCGAGCCCGCCGCTCTGGAGGAAGCGATGGGGCTGCTTCAGAGATTGGTCCAGGAGCTTGCCGCAACCAATGTAAATCGCAGACTTGCTCTTGAGGGAACACTGCTGCAATTGAGAAGGAGGTTTGCCTGATGCCCAGAGTAATCGGAGTTCGTTTTCGGCGGGCAGGTAAAATATATCATTTTGATCCCGGTGAGATCCAAATCGAGTCCGGAGCAAACGTGATTGTGGAGACAGCCAGAGGAGTGGAGATGGGCGAGGCTGTCTATGGTGAAAAGGAGCTGCCGGACAATGAGCTGGTGACGCCATTAAAAAAAGTACTGCGCCTTGCCGGTGATGCCGATCATCGCCGGATTATGGAAAACAAAAAAAAGGAGGAGGAGGCGCTTCCCAAATGCCAGGCTCAGATAGAACATCACAGTTTGAACATGAAACTGGTGGGGGCGGAGTACACCTTCGACCGCAGTAAGATTGTCTTTTATTTTACCTCAGATGAACGGGTTGATTTTCGCGAACTGGTCAAAGATCTTGCCGCTATTTTTAGGACCAGGATTGAACTGCGCCAGATCGGTGTTCGTGATGAAGCCAAGCTAAAAGGTGGTATCGGCCCCTGCGGACGCAGTTTTTGTTGTACCAGTTTTCTAGAAGAATTTGCCCCGGTTTCTATCCGTATGGCCAAGGGTCAAAATCTCTCCCTGAACCCCACCAAGATATCCGGTGTTTGCGGCCGCTTAATGTGCTGCCTGCGATATGAGATGAGCGCTTACGAAGAGGCGCGCGAAGAAATGCCCTTGCAGGGAAAGGATGTGCTCACGCCTGATGGAGAAGGGCAGGTTGCAGGTACTGATCCGGCAAAAAAGACAGTTCGAGTAAAGCTGCGTGAGTCTGGACGCACCAGGGAATTCCCGGCTGAAGAGGTTGAGCCGCTATAAAGGTAGCCGGATCAGTCATGATCCGGCTACTTCGGGCCTGCAAATGCTAAAGGGAAAAGCTTACTCAGCGGCCAGCTGTTTGATGCATTCGTAGCAAACGATCCGGTTGTTGAAGTGTTTGACATTGCCGGCGCTGCCGCAGAAGATACAGGCAGGCTCGTACTTTTTCAATATGATTTTTTCACCGTCAACGTAAATTTCCAGGGCATCTTTTACATCAATACCAAGCGTCCGCCGCAGTTCAATAGGAATAACCACCCTGCCCAGCTCATCCACTTTCCTTACGATACCAGTTGATTTCAAGTTCCAGCTCCTCCTTTTTTCTACAACATGCGACATTTTGTGCGTAAAAGCATTATACCAGTAATTTACATGGTAAGTCAACTACTTTTTACCGATATTTTGTTAGCTTTACAAAAAATTATTAAGAATTATTCAGATGAATATTTTTGGGGGGTCCCTTTTCACACATAGGCGGTCCCTTTTCTTGACATGAAAGGTCTTTTTGGTATAATAGCGTCATCGTAAAGCTTGCCAAGGGAGGTTAACTTATGGCGGGCAAAAACACTTATTATCTCACTACACCCATTTATTACCCCAGCAATAAACTGCATATCGGCAATGCTTATACTACCGTAGTGGCCGATGCCATTGCCCGCTTTAAAAGAGCGGCCGGCTTCGATGTCTGGTTTCTCACCGGAACCGATGAGCATGGTCAGAAGATAGAACGTGAGGCTGCTGCGGCCGGTAAAAAGCCGGATATGTTTGTCGGTGAAATTGTCACCTGGATCAAAGAGTTGTGGAAAGAGCTGGATATATCCTACGATGATTTTATTCGCACCACCGAGCCGCGTCATTACGAAAAAGTCCAGCAGATCTTCAATCGCTTTTACGAGCAGGGCGATATCTACAAGGGCAAATATGAGGGATGGTACTGCACTCCCGATGAGGCTTACTGGCAGGAGCGCGAATTGCAGGATGGGAAGTGTCCCGATTGCGGGCGCCCCGTTGAACTTATCTCTGAAGAGGCTTACTTTTTCCGGATGTCGAAGTATGCCGGGCGGTTGCTGGAGCATATTGAAACGCATCCGGAATTCATTCTGCCCCCCTCGCGAAAAAATGAGATGATCAATAATTTTTTACGGCCGGGGCTGGAGGACCTATGCGTTTCAAGGACTTCATTCCGCTGGGGCATTCCGGTGCCCTTTGATCCCGGCCATGTGATTTATGTGTGGCTGGACGCCCTGAGCAATTATATTACCGCCCTGGGCTACGGTGATTTAGAAAGCGGAATAATGGCCCGCTACTGGCCGGCAGACCTTCAGCTCATCGGCAAGGACATCCTGCGCTTTCATACAATTTACTGGCCAATATTTCTCATGGCTCTCGATCTGCCGCTGCCGCAGACCATATTCGGGCACGGGTGGCTGCTTCTGAATGAAGGAAAGATGTCGAAGTCAAAGGGAAATGCGATCGATCCCATGGTTCTCTCCGACCGTTACGGCTCCGATGCGGTGCGCTATTTCCTGCTGCGGGAAATCCCCATGGGTCAGGATGGCGTTTACAGCCTGGAGGCGCTGATCAAGCGGATCAACACCGATCTGGCCAATGATCTGGGCAACCTGGTCAGCCGGACCCTGACCATGATCGAGCGTTATTACGATGGAGTCTTGCCCGGGCCTGTTTCTCCGGCGGCGGAAAGCGATGTTACGCTCCGGCAGCTGGCCCTGCAGATGCCTGAGGCGATGGAAAGGCAGATGGATGATCTGAAGATCCACGAAGCGCTGGCGGAGCTTTGGAAACTGGTCCGGCAAAGCAACAAATACATCGATCAGAACAGCCCCTGGGAACTGGCCCGGGATCCGGCCGATCGCGAGCGGCTGGGGACGGTTCTCTATAACCTGGCGGAAAGCATCAGGTTTATTGGGGTTCTTTTGGAACCATTCATGCCCCGCACTCCAGAAAAAATTCGGATTCAACTCGGTCTGCAGGATGAACCTGATTTAAGGCGCTGGGAAAGCCTGCGGCAATGGGGCCTGATTAAACCGGGGACCGCGGTCCGCCGGGGGGAAGATCTTTTTCCGCGTCTGAACCTGGGCCGGGAGCTGCACCGGGATGTGATTCCGGAAGCCCCCACTGCAAAGACTATCCAGGAGCAGCCCGGGGAAAAAAAGAACGAATCCCTTCGGATAGGTCGGGTTGGGGAGGAGCAGGCCGGCCTCATCACTATCGATGAATTCACCAGAGCGGATCTGCGGGTGGTCACTGTGGTCACCGCCTCTGCCGTGGCTGGCAGCGACAGGCTGCTGCAGTTGACTGTGGAGCTTGGTGCCGGGGCTCAGCGTCAGGTTGTGGCCGGAATTGCAGGGCATTACCGCCCCGAAGAGCTGATCGGCCGGCAGGTCCTTTTCGTTGCCAACCTGAAGCCGGCCAAGGTGCGCGGTGTTCTCTCCCAGGGCATGCTTCTCGCAGCGGAGGATGAGGAGGGCAGGCTGGCCCTTACCACGCTCGATCGGCCTCTGGCGCCCGGGAGCAGGGTGCGCTGAGGGTGGCCCGGCTTGTTGATACCCACGCTCATCTGAACTTTCCCCAGTTTAAAGTTGATTTGGAGCAGGTGCTGGCCCGGGCCCATGCAGCCGGGGTCGGCATGATCTTAAATGTGGGCAGCGACGAGCCCAGTTCCAATACAGCAGTGGCACTGAGTGAAGCCTACCCGCAGTTATGGGCGGCTGTGGGAGTTCACCCCCATGCGGCCGCCGGGGTTACCTCGGGCTACCGCTCTACACTGGCCAACCTGGCCGCCAACCGGCGGGTTCTGGCCATAGGAGAGATCGGCCTCGATTTCTATCGAGACCTCTCGCCGCGGCAGATTCAGGAACAGATATTCCGCGAGCAGCTCGAGCTGGCTGCGGAATTGGATAAACCGGTGATAATCCACAGCCGGTCGGCTCACGAGAGGACACTGCAGATCTTGCGAGAAATGGCCCCTTTGCGAGCCGGCGTCGCCCATTGTTTTTCCGGAACCCCGGGTGACCTGGCCAACTTTCTTGAACTGGGTTTCTATATCTCTATAGCCGGCCCGGTGACCTACCCGCGCTCGCATATATTGCGGGATCTGCTCAAGGAGATCCCTGCAGATCGGCTGCTTTTGGAAACCGATGCTCCCTACCTTTCCCCTCTACCTTATCGGGGGAAACGCAATGAACCGGCGTTTATCAAGGCAACCTATGAGCGGGTTGCACTGGTTTTAAATACTGATTTGGAATCGCTCGCTCGCCTGGTGCAGGCCAATGTAGCTCGCCTCTTTTGGCCGTAAAAGTCATGCAGTAGGGTATAGCGGAATACATATAATAGAATAGAGCCGCAGATAGAGACTGAAATCTGGAGAGGGGGATAAGAGTTGATCGGCCTTGGTTTTTCCAGAAGCAAAGTCGGCAGGGCAGGGCTTTGCCTGCTTGCTCTGGCGACCGCCTCCGGCGGGGTGTATATGCAGCGGGGGCTCCAGCCTGTGGAGGAAGCCGAAATCGAAAACTCCAACAGCTTCCTCGGAAAAAAGGAAATTGCGCTTGGCCGGGCGGAACACCGGAAAGCGGTGCTCATATGCCCGCCGCCCGCCCCACCTAAAAAACAGCGCACGCAAGCAGCGCTGCCTGCCCGGGGGGAGCGCCCGACGTCCGGCATTTTGCAGGGCATGGCCTCCTGGTACGGGGGTTCAGACGGTCTGCACGGTGCTCTAACTGCCAGCGGTGAGCCCTTTGACGAGGGCTCCTTGACCGCAGCCCACCGGACCCTGCCCTTTGGGACCAGGGTTCGGGTAACCTTCTTGAAGACTGGTAAAAGCGTAGTGGTCCGCATTAACGATCGGGGGCCCTTTGCTGAAGGGCGGATTATCGATATTTCTCGTGCTGCTGCAGCAGAGATCGGTTTGGAGATCCACGGAACGGGCAAGGTCACAGTCGAGGTCTTACGTTAGCGTTGGGAACGTGTCCGACCCTAAAGATCTGAGAAATAAGGGGCCCCTGTAAAAAGGGAGCCCCTTATTAAGCTAAAAATAATTCTAGTTTTCAGTTATTGGTTATTCATGTATGAACAGCTCTTAGCCAAGCAGGCTTTGCAGTTTCATCGCCAGGGACATGTCACCTTTGACCTTTAGCTTGCCGGCCATAAAAGCGGAGGTAGCATTCAGCTTACCTTCGAGCAGGCTGCCAAAATCATCTGCGGACATGGTAATGGTAATGTTGGCGTTGTCGGAAGCTCCATCAACGATCTCTGCCGCCCCATCTGCCACCTTGACGTGAAAGACTCCGCCGTTGTCCCCGGAAAGGTCGAATTGATATACCGCATTCATCCCTTTGATTTTAGCGGGATCCGTACTCTCCATTTTTGCACGCAGATCACCAACTAAATCCTGAAAGCTCGCCATACAAAACGCCTCCTTAAAAAATTTTAGTTCTCACTTTATTTCCCAACGCTTGATCTACAAAAAGCCTTTCCCCGACGCGGGCCTCCTTTCCGGAAAAGATTGCTTAACTGGATTAAATAGTACTATACTTAAATTCATTATAAAGCATTAGGGCCATTTTGTCATTATTTTTTTTAATTTTTGCTTTGCCCGAATATGGCCCCTGAATACGATCGGGCATAGGAGCTGTTTATTCAGGCTAGACTAAATATTGCCCCCGTTAAAATTGACAGGGTATGGGGGAGACGATAAAATAGGTTTTGATCTTGGGGAGGAGAAATTATGCAGGTTTTACGTAAAGAAAGAGGGAGACCGGGCCAAGCCCTGCTGCCGGCAAAGAAAAGTTTTCGAGAGCTTTATATCATGCTGGCTACCTTCTGCAGGAACCATCCCCTGGTGATTTTTTACAGCTGTATGATTATTCTGACAGCACTTGTTTACAATTATGCCCGCCATGCAGTATCCGTTTTTGTTGATGGCGAAGAGATTTGCTCGGCGGTCTCCTTCAGCCGAACAGTGGAAGAGTTCCTTGAAGAGAAAGGGATCCACTTGCATCCCTGCGATCGGGTGTTTCCGGATCAAGGCACAGTTTTAGCCCAGTACACACGCATCGATGTGTATAAAGCTTTTGAAGTCGCGGTGGTCGATGGGAACAGCCTTCATTTCATTGCCACCCCTACGATCTCAGTGAAAGAACTGCTCGCAGAAGAGGGCTTTGAACTGGGGCCCGACGACCGCATTGAGCCCGAGGATCTCCAGGAGGCCTATGACGGTGCAGTGATAAAAATAATCCGGGTAAAAAAGCATTATGCCAGCAATCGCAGCACAGTTCCCTTTAGTGAGGTGACTGAAAATAATCCCCTTTTGGATCGTGGTTTTTCCCGGGTTGTCAGGGAAGGAAGCTCCGGGCTTCAGGAGGAGCTTATTGAGGTTACAACTGAAAATGGAGTTGAAGTTAAGAAAGAGGTTGTGGGAACAGTCCTTTTGAAGCAGCCGCTGGAACAAATTGTGGAGTACGGTGTTAATACCACATTGGAGCGGGAAGGCCGCGTCATGAAATTTGACCGGGCTCTGGTCGTGACAGCCACCTCCTACTGCCCCGGGACACCCGGTTCCGGCTGCCCGCTGGATAAGAATGGACATGCTTTTTGTACGGGTTCCTATAACAACGGCTACACCTATACCGGCAAGAAGGCCGTTCAGGGGCTCGGCACCTACAGTTCGCCGCGGATGGTGGCGGTTGACCCGCGAGTGATCCCCCTGGGCAGCCTGCTCTATATTGAGCCTATCCCCGGAATTGGCAAGATCGGATTTGCCCGGGCGGAGGATATTGGCGGAGCGATCAAGGGACAAAAAATTGACCTGCTCTATGACTTCCACCGTGATGTTGCTAAGTTCGGATTGCGGCGCGGTGTTAAAATATACATCCTCAAGGGCTACTAGCCAATTTCATCTGCCCTGAAAGAAGGAATATTGATGATGCCCGGCAGGCCGCAAATTCCCGATCTGACCTCGCCGCGCCGGCTGCAGCATTACCTGGAGCAGCGGGGCTTGCGGCCGCGGCGCGGTTGGGGGCAAAACTTTCTTATTGATGGGAATACTGCCCGCAAAATTGTTGATGCAGCCTCCTTTAGTCCCGGTGACCGGGTGATCGAGATCGGGCCCGGTGCGGGCGCCCTGACGGCAGTTTTGGCCCATCGCGGCCTGGATGTCATTGCTCTGGAACTGGACCGGGGGTTGGCAGCGGCACTGGAGGAGCTGCTGCAGCCATTTCCAAACGTCAAAGTGCTGCAGGATGATGCACTGGAGATGCAATGGGCCGAGCTGTCAAGCCGCCTCTTCGGGCCTGAGGCAGAGGCGGTATTAATATCCAACCTTCCCTATCACATTTCCGGTCCTCTTTTATATGGGCTTTTTAAGCAAAACTTTCCTTTCAAAAATGCAGTGCTGATGCTTCAAAAAGAGGTGGCTGAGCGGTTGACCGCCGAACCAGGTAGCGCTTCCTACGGAGCTCTTTCAGTATTCTGCCGTTATTATACCTTTTCGAGAGCGCTCTTTCCGGTTTCCCGTAACGTTTTTTGGCCCCGTCCGAAAGTTGATTCGGCGGTGGTAGCGCTGCAGCCGCGTCGCCGAATCCTTGGCTCTGCCGAAGAGCTGTATTTCTGGAAGGCTGTGCAAATGTCTTTTCAGCAGCGCCGTAAAATCCTGGGTAACAGTCTCAGCGGCGCCTTTGCCTGGACCCGGGAAGAATTTTTCCAGGTGCTGCAGCAAGCCGGGATTGAACCGGGAGCCCGGGCGGAGATGCTCTCCGCAGATCAATTTGCAAAGATTGCTCAAATCGCTTACAATTGTAACGTAGAACACTATTGAAAGGTCGTCTTAGCCAATGGAATTTTGCAGCCCGACCAGGGGGAGGCTCTCCTTTGCGGCTGTATTTGAGGATATCACCCGCTATTCCAATGAGAATCCCGAGGATAAGCACAAGCTGATCATCGGAACTGATTCTCATTCCTATACCAACAGAAGTGTAGTCTTTGTTAC
>CAZQVX010000002.1:9968-27590 GCA_964596845.1 uncultured Syntrophomonadaceae bacterium
TTTTATAAAATTCATCAAGGGAGTTGGTGCTGTGGCGCGTCGTCGTCGCCCGGTGATGTCGGAAGAACTCAAAAGTGAGCTCGCTGCTGAACTGGGAGTGCAGGATCTGGTTCGCCGCGAAGGCTGGGGCAGTGTCAGTTCCCGGCAATGCGGCAACCTGGTCACGAAGGCTATCGAACGAGCCGAACGCTCGCTCCGGAAGGAATCATAGACGGCAGGTATGCCCGCTTCGGCGGGCATACCTTTCTAAAAAAAAGGATTGGGACCCCAGTTGTGGAATACTTTTTTATTAAAAATTAGTTTGGAGGATTTCAAATGAGGGCCCTGCTAATAATTGATATGCTCAATGACTTCGTCAAACCGGAAGGAGCTTTATATGTCGGTCCGGCGGCGGAGGGGATTGTTCCTGTGATCAAGGATAAGCTGGAGCATTTCCGAAAAAACCGGGAACCGGTCATCTTTATCTGTGATCGCCATCGCCGGGGCGATCTGGAGTTCGACATGTTTCCACCCCATTGCCTCGAGGGGAGCGATGGCGGAGAGGTCATTGCCGAGCTGGCTCCCCTGGCCGGTGAAAGGCTCATCTATAAACGACGCTACAGCGCCTTCTTCGGAACTGAGCTGGACTTGACCCTGCGGGAATACGGAGTCGCCGAACTTGAACTGGCCGGTGTAGTGACCAATATCTGCGTCCTCTATACCGCTGCTGACGCCCGCATGCTGAACTACACTGTTAATGTAAATGCAGCTGCTGTGGCCGGGATTGAAGAAGAGGCCCACCGCTTTGCCCTGCGTGAGATGGAGAAAACCCTGGGAGTAACCCTGCATAATTAAACATTGGGGGGAAGAGCGCATGGATCTCATTACGCTTACTGATATTGAGAATGCCCCGCCTGAAACCGCCGAAAGATTCCATACAGCTACCCATGCGGAGATAGAGAGGGGTTGGACAACCGATCTATATTTTGTGCGCACCAGGGACCTTCTGGATAAAATGGGATTGGCTCAAACAGAGGTTACCGCCGAGATATTTGCCTCCCGGGAAGGTTATTTTGCGGGGTGTGACGAGGCCTGCCACCTGCTCCGTAAATCCGGAGTAGAGGTCTGGAGTCTTCCAGAAGGTAAAAAGATGGCCAAAAAAGAGGTGGTTATGCGTATAAAGGGGCTTTACAGTAATTTTGGCATTTATGAGACACCTCTTCTGGGCATGCTCGCCAGCGCCAGTGGATGGACCACCGCGGCGCGCCAGTGCAAAGAGGCGGCAGGGGATCGGACCCTGCTCTGCTTCGGGGCGCGCCATGTTCATCCCGCTGTGGCGCCGGTGATGGAGCGGGCGGCCCTCACCGGAGGGGCAGATGGATGCAGTTGTATCCTGGGGGCCCGCTTGCTGGGGCAGAGCCCTTCTGGAACAGTACCCCATGCCGCCTTTTTAATTGTTGGTGACACTGTAGAGCTGGCCCGGGCTTACGATCAGTTTGCTTCCGCAGAAGAACCGCGGGTCATTCTTGTGGATACGTTCAAGGACGAAGCCGAAGAGACGCTCCGGGTAGCCCGGGCGCTGGGCCGTAAATTGTCTGCAATCCGTCTTGATACCCCCGCCGAGAGGGGCGGGGTTACTCCGGCCCTGGTTCGGGAGGTGCGCGCGCGGCTTGATCAGGCTGGATTTGCCGCAGTAAAGATCGTTGTCTCCGGTGGTCTCGATCCCGAAAGAATTGCTGTTCTAGCCCAGGCGGGGGCGGACTTTTTTGGGGTAGGCAGCTATATCTCCCGGGCACCGGCAATCGATATGACCATGGATCTGAAAGAGATCCGGGGGCAGGCTATTGCAAAAAGAGGCCGCATCCCAGGGATAACGGATAATCCCCGCTTGATCAAGAAGCTTTAGAGAGCAGGATTCCCGGATCATGAAAGCAGCTATGATGATAAAAGCCCCGGCAAAAATAAATCTTGGGTTAAAGGTGCTCCGACGCCGGCCGGATGGTTACCATGACATCATTTCGCTCATGCAGCAGGTTTCACTTGGCGACATTATTCTGTTGGAGGCGCTGCCGGAGCCGGGCTGGCGATTTTTCTGCTCCGAGGCCTCCCTTTCGGGTGATGACAACCTTGTCTGCCGGGCAGCGGCGCTTTTAGCGGAAAGAGCCGGCGGGCAGTCGACCCGACCGGGGGTCAAAATATCTCTCTATAAAAATATACCCGTGGCGGCGGGGCTGGGCGGCGGGAGCAGCGACGCCGCTGCAGCACTAAAAGGACTCAACGCTTTCTGGAATCTAAGGCTGAGCCGGGATGAACTCCTGGAAACAGCGGCGCTCATCGGTTCGGATGTGCCCTATTGCCTGCAGGGGGGGACTGTCCTGGCGCAGGGGCGTGGTGAGCTGCTCGAGACCTTGCCCGATCTCCCCTTCTTCTGGACGGTCCTGGCGATCCCTTCAGGTGCCTTTATCTCCACGGAACTGGCCTACAGCTCCCTGGAACAGGCACAATTTGGGAGCCCCTCCCTGGGACCCCTCATTGCCGCCGTTATGAGCCGGAACAGGAAATCGCTGCACGACTGGTTTGCCCGGGGCTTGACCAATACTTTCGAAGAAGCAGTTATCTCGAAACAGCCTGCCTTGCGGGGGCTAAGGGGACAGTTTCTGGATGCAGGCCTGCAGCCGGCCATGTCCGGAAGCGGCCCCACTTATTTTGCGCTGTGTGACAGCCTGATTTTGGCCAGGAAAGCGGCCCGGGCCCTTCAGGAAAGCGGAAACAGGACATTTTTATGCTGGACCATACCGGGGCCGAATAAGCAGAGGGAGTGAGAACCATGTTTGATGCCATCATTCTGGCCGGCGGGGGGAAAAACGAACCGCTTACCGACGAGGAACAGGTTTTCAACAAGGCATTTATTGAAATTCAGGGGCGCCCCATGATCGCTTACATCATCACCGCTCTGGCTGGAACGCCTGATATTGGAAGAACCTTCGTTATCGGCCCGGACAAGGAGCTGGGGAGCCTGCTCAAAGAGGGCTATGATTTTACACCGCTTTCGGAAAAAAGCAGTATGCTGGAAAATGCCGCTGCCGCCCTGGCGGAGGCGAACCGTAATGAACCCTGTCTGGTGCTCACGGGCGATATCCCCCTGATCACCCGCGAATCTATCGAAGATTTTCTAAAACTGTGTGCTCCTTTTGAGGCTGACTTTTACTATCCCATCCTCTCCCGGGAAAACTGCCTGAAGCGTTTTCCCCAGATGAAACGGACCTATGTCCGGCTTCGGGATGGTTATTTCACCGGCGGCAATATCGCTCTCATTCGTCCTGACTGGTTTATTCGCTCCTTTCCCCAGCTGGAGCTATTTGTTACTTATCGAAAAAAACCGCTGAAACTCCTTCGAATCTTGCCGACCGGCTTAATCTTAAAATTTATATTAAATACCCTTTCTGTAACTGATCTGGAACGCTACCTTTCACAAATGATGCAGGCTCAAGCCCGCGCAGTTCCCTGCGATTTTGTGGAGATCGGCACTGACGTTGACAAAATCAGCGATCTCGAGATAGTCCGGAAAGCCTTGAAATAAATAATTTTTATAAATTGAATTTTATTCTTTATCAGGCAGGATTTATTTGCTTGATCGTTGAATTAGTTTCATTATTAGGAAGATGGTCGGCATTTTGTCAATTTTAAAACCGGGAAGGTGGTCCTTGCGTGAAGGTGACAGATGTCCGGATCAGAAGGTTTAACCAGGAAGGGAAAATGAGGGCGATCGTATCGGTTACTTTAAATGATCAGTTTGTAATTCATGATGTCCGCGTCATTGAGGGGAACAACGGCTATTTTGTGGCTATGCCCAGCAAGCGCACCCCTAATGGTGAATTCAAAGACATCGCTCATCCCATCAACACCGGAGCAAGACAAGAGATTCAGCAAGCTATTCTGGATACTTATTTCAAAGAGCTGGAGATGGAGATCGTTACCGGGTAAGCAGCAAAAGTTTGCTTTGTCCCTCCTCCGCCGCCTGTAGTATAATTAAGATGCAATTTGTTTTTTAAGGAGGGGCTCTCATGAGAGAGATATGGGCGGTAATCCTGGCGGCGGGGGAGGGGAAAAGAATGCATTCCACCCTGCCCAAAGTGCTGCACCCCCTTTGTGGTCGGCCTATGCTCAGCTATATTGCCGACAGTGCCGCTGCGGTAGCGGGTGAACGGGTGATTATCGTTACGGGGCGCGGTTCGCAAGCAGTTCGGGAGGCGATGGGCGCCCGGTGGAAATATGCTGTGCAGGAGAAGCAGTTGGGAACCGGACACGCTCTTCTGCAGGCGCTGCCCCAGCTGCCGGAGGAGGGGACCCTGCTGGTCCTCTGCGGGGACACCCCGCTGTTGCAAAAGTATCATCTTGAAGCTCTGATCCGGGAACATGGCGGAAATGCGGCTACGGTACTGACCACAGAGCTTGAAGAGCCGGCAGGTTACGGCAGGATAATCCGCAGCAGCAGCGGTGAACTGATCCGCATTGTCGAGGAGAGCGATGCTTCAGCCGATGAGAGAGCGATCCGCGAAGTGAACAGCGGCACCTATTGTTTCGACATCAAATACTTACGCCATAATTTACCCAGGCTAACCTCCAAAAACATCCAGCAGGAGTATTATTTAACCGACATACCGGCCCTGCTTAGCGAGCAGGGCCGGTGCACCAGGGCCTGCACCATAGGGGAGTGGCAGGTGGCCTTGGGGATCAACGATCGGCGCCAGCTGGCTGAAGCGGCGGTAATCATGCGAGGTCGGATCAACCAATCTCTTATGCTGCAGGGCGTCACCATGGTCGACCCCTCCTCCACCTATGTCGATTTTGATGTGCAGATCGGTCCCGATACGGTGATCATGCCGCAGACGATCATAGAGGGCTGCACAATCATCGGCGCCGGGTGCCGCATCGGCCCTGCCGCACAGCTTATCGATGCAGAGATCGGCGATGGTGTTATCTTTCGCCAATCGATCATTGAACAGAGCGCCGTCGATGATGCTGCTCTGGTAGGGCCTTTTGCTTACATCCGTCCCGGTTCACACATTGGAGCGGGAGCAAAAATTGGTGATTTTGTAGAAATAAAAAATGCGCAGATCGGAGCTAAGACAAAAGTACCCCACCTCAGCTATGTGGGGGATGCGGATATCGGGATCGGGACCAACGTGGGCGCCGGGGTGATTGTGGTCAACTATGACGGCCGTAAGAAACATCGCTCTTTTATCGGGCAGGGGGCTTTTATCGGCTGCAACAGCAATCTCATCTCCCCATTGGAAATAGGCGAGGGCGCTTTCATAGCCGCCGGTTCTACCGTGACCAGGGATGTTCCTGGCGGAGCCCTGGCCATCAGCAGGACGGATCAAGAAAACTATCCGGGGGCGGCGGACCGCCTGTTGGCTAAAGACCGGAAGCAGCAGGAAAAAGGTGAGGCCGGGGCGAAGGACTGACATTGTTCTTTTGAAAAATGGGGGGAGCTAAAATGGACAACCACAGGATCAAGATATTTTGTGGCAGCGCTAACCGCGTCCTGGCCGAAGAGATTGCCGCTTACATCGGGATCCCCTTGGGGGAGGCGGAGCTGGATCGTTTCAGCGATGGGGAGATCCGGATTGGGATCCGGGAGAGCGTTCGCGGCAAAAATGTATTTTTAATTCAACCATTGAGTAACCCGATCAATGAACATATCATGGAGCTGCTCATCTTGATCGATGCTTTGAAAAGGGCTTCTGCCTGCTCGGTAAATACGGTTATTCCCTACTATGGATACGCCCGGCAGGACCGTAAGACCCGGGCGCGGGATCCCATCACAGCCAAGCTGCTTGCCGACTTGATCACTGCGGCCGGGGCTAGCCGGATAGTGGCAATGGATCTGCATGCCGGGCAGATCCAGGGCTTTTTCAACATCCCCTTTGATCACCTTACCGCCATGCCTATTATCGCCAAATATCTCAAGCAGAAGAATATCTCCAAAGGAGTGGTCGTTTCGCCTGACCTCGGCGGGGTGACCAGGGCGCGTGAACTGGCCAACAGGCTGGGCATGCCTATTGCTGTCATCGATAAAAAAAGGCCTGCTCCCAACCAGGTCGAGGTTATGAATATCATCGGTGAAGTAAAAGGTATGGTTGCAATCTTAATCGATGACATCATCGATACCGCGGGGACGATCGTTTTGGCCGGTGAAGCTTTGAAGAAAGAGGGAGCGCTGCAGGTATACGCCTGCTGCAGCCATCCAGTATTTTCAGGGCCGGCCGTGGAACGTCTCAGCAAAGCATCAATTGAGGAGATTATATATACAAACTCTCTACCCGTGGGGCAGGTGCTACCCCCAGGAAAATCTCATGTGCTCTCTGTAGCGCCGCTTATTGGCGAGGCGATCATCAGGATAAATCAGGAGCGCTCGGTGAGTGAGCTATTTGATTGAATTGACACCTTCTTCCACCACAGGTATACTTGACGTCAAGGAGGCTATAGCATGGATCGAATGGTACTGGAAGCAGAAAGACGTTCGCCCCTGACCAGGGGTGAGCTCAACACACTGCGCCGGGCGGGGAAAGTCCCGGCAGTTATCTACGGGCGGGGGAAAGATACGCAGTCACTGCTGGTAGACGGCCGGCTTTTGAGGCAGGTGCTGGCAGTGGGCGGCGCCAATGTGCTTATTGATCTGCAGGTCGGGAATGAGGCTGGTCCGCACATGGAAACTGTGATGCTTAAGGATATCCAGAGGCATCTCTTTCATCAGGATCGGCTGTTGCATGTAGACTTTATCCGCATCTCCATGGAGGATGAGATCGAGGTAGAGGTCCCGTTGAACTTTACCGGAGAAGCGGCAGGCGCAGGGGAAGGCGGAATCTTGCAGTTCGTCATGCGCGAGGTGAGCGTGAAATGTCTTCCCGGGAATATTCCTGATCTTATAGAGGTGGATATCTCAGCTTTGCACATTGGTGAAGGCATTGATGCCGGAGCTCTCGACCTGCCGGAAGGGGTTACGCTGCTGGTATCCCCGGAGGAGACGCTGGTGCAGGTCCTTGCGCCGGCAGCGGAAGAAGAGGAAGAGCTGCCTGAAGCAGGTGAGGAGGCTGAAGCAGAGGAAGCAGCTCCCGAGGATGGGGAGAAAGAAGACTCGCCGGGCGGGGAGGAGGCCTAGATATAAAATTATTCCGGAAACGGTTTAAAGAAGAATTCCTTTTTGCCGTTATCGGCCTGGGCAACCCGGTTAAGCATTACCACGGAACGAGACATAACGCAGGCTACCGGGTGGTAGAGGCTCTGTCCCGCCGGATCGTTGCGGAGAAGCCCTATCACCTGCGTCATTCACTATGCGCTGCTGCGGTCTATTGCTCTCAGCGTGTTCTTTTAGTCCAGCCGCTCACCTATATGAATTTAAGCGGTCTGGCGGCGGCAGAGGTAATGCGGTGCTATCAAATGGAGCCCGGGCAGATGGTGCTGGTCTATGATGATCTAGATCTGGCTCCTGGCCGGATCCGATTGCGCAACGGTGGCGGCAGTGCCGGCCACAGGGGCGTCCAATCGGTTATTGACACCATGGGGACAGGTGATTTCTTGCGCTTACGTATCGGTATCGGCAGGCCGATCGGCGGAGAGGCGGCGGATTATGTTTTACGGGTCCCGCCGCCGGAGGAGCAGGAACTGCTCGATAGCGCTGTGAAAAGGGCTGCAGAAGCGCTCACTGTGCTTATCGATGAAGGGCTCGAAGCGGCGATGAACCAGTATAATCAGATCGTCGTCTAAACTTTGGTCTTCGCAAGCTGCGCCTGGCTGAATTCCGTCTTCTCAAGGCGGAATTTTGTTTCTGCAACACCCCTTAATGTTGCTCTAACTGCCCCGTGCGGTAGACAGGCCCCGGCCGGAAGGCGCCGGATAATAACATCATGCCGGGGGTAGCATAAATATAGATCTTGCTTGAATATGATGGTGGGAGAGTGAATGAAAGTAACCTATATCTGTGATCGCTGCGGCGCCATCATCGGTTCGCTTAATCTGACCGATGATGAACTGCAGCAGATCGGTCTGGGCCTATCGGACAGGTCTTTGGACGAGGATGTCATAAAGTCAGCCCCTGCTGATACACTTTTTGTCTACTCATTTTGTGATATCTGTGTGGATTTCGCTCCCGCTTATGAATTTGAACGGACCTGCCTGAAAAATCCGGACCTCCGGTAATTGTGCAGCCTGGGAAACAAATCATTCTTCACAAAATTCAATCCCGCAATATATGAAGGAGCAGATCATGCCTTTCGATGGTTTACTAAAAGAATGGTCCGGGGATAAATCTTATACCGGCTTGCGGCAGAGGCTATCCGCCGGCCCCGGTTGCAGGACAGCGGTGACCGGCCTGGACGGCAGCGCCCGTTCCTTTTTACTGGCCGGATTGGCTGGTGAGAGCTTTAGCCAGGCCCTCATCGTTACTTCCGATATGGCCCGCGCTGAAAAGATCTACGAAGAGCTGCTTGTCTTTTTACCGCCTGAACTGGTGGGCCTTTTACCGGCCAGGGAGCTATTTATGACCCCCGATCTTCTGACCCGGAGCCTGGAGCAGCGCCGGCAGCGGCTTTCTTTTATGGAATGGCTTCATCGCGGTCAAAAGGGGGTTTATGTGGCTCCTTTTACCGCCCTCATCTCCAGACTCCTGCCTCCGGAGGAGTGGCGTAAATTATCCATCCTGATCCGGGTGGGCGAAGAGCTCGATCGTGAAATATTTCTGGAAAAGCTAATCAGTACAGGCTATGAAAGGGTTCCCTTAATTGAAGGGGTGGGCCAGTGCAGCGCCCGCGGCGAGATTGTCGATATCTATCCTCCGGGCTGGGCACTGCCCTTGCGTGTCGAGCTTTTTGACCGATTGGTCGATTCTCTGCGCCTTTTTAACCCGGCTACCCAGCGCTCTACAGAGCATCTCGAACATGCCTTGATCCTGCCCGCCCTTGAGCTGGTTTTGCCGCAGAGCCGATTTCGCCAGGGTGAACGGCGGGTTATAGCAGAAATGGAACAGGCTCTCTCCAGGCTGCGTCAACAGGGTGAAGCCGAGATGGCGGCAAAGCTGAAAACCAGCACTGGAAGACATCTGGAACGCCTGGCGGAGCCCGACGGACTGGATCTACTTTATAGTTATTTTAAATATTTTTACGGTGACGGCGCTTCGCTTCTAGACTATTTCCCCCCGGACCTTACTCTTTTCGTTGACGAACCCGTTGCTGTTCTCGAGCAGGCGGCTTCGTTGAGTCGGGATCTCATGGAACATCAGGGGACCGTTTTCGCCGGAGGCGAACTGCTGCCGGGAAGGCTTGATTACTATTGGAAAATCAAGGAGCTTCTCCCTCGCTATCGCGGCCCAATCATCGCCCTGGCTCTTTTCTCCTCTGCATTCTCTTTTCTGGGGATAACGGAGGAAATACACATGGAAGGCAAAAGCGCGCCCTACTACCATGGGCAGTGGCAAGCGCTGCAAGCGGACTTTCAAGAATGGGCGGCGGCGGGTTACCGGGTTCTTTTTACTGCGTCGGCCGCAGAACGGGCCGCCGGGCTGCAGCAAATGTTGCGGGAAAAGGGCTTCCCCGCAGCAAGTAGCGATTCCGGAGATCTCTGGATGCCCGGAGAGTCAAGGATGTCAACCGCCAGGCTGGATGAAGGGTTTATCATTCCCTCGCTGAAGTTAACCGTAATCACAGAGCAGAACCTTCTCCCCCGCCGTCGCAAGAGAAGAAGACTGGTGCACCAGGAAGGGATCAGGCTGCGCGATTATCGTGAACTGGCCCTTGGAGACTATGTGGTCCATGAGCAGCATGGGATCGGACGGTATATGGGGCTGAGCACGTTGGAGATCGGCGGGATCCGGCGGGATTACCTTCTAGTCAACTACAGGGGAACCGACAAACTTTACATCCCTGTAGAGCAGATCGATCTGATTCAGAAATATATTGGCTCTGAGGGAAAAACACCCAGGCTGTACAGCCTGGGCAGTGGTGAGTGGCAGCGGGTCAAAAGCAGGGTCAAGGATTCTGTGCAGCAGATGGCCCAGGAGCTTCTGGCTCTTTATGCCTCCCGTGAGACAGTTCCAGGTTACAGATTTGGCCCGGATCACCCCTGGCAGCTGGAATTTGAGTCTCGTTTCCCTTACGAAGAGACCCCTGATCAGCTTCAGGCTATCTCCGAAGTGAAAGCCGATCTCGAAAAAGAGCATCCTATGGATCGCCTTATCTGCGGTGACGTGGGCTATGGCAAGACTGAAGTAGCGATGCGAGCCGCTTTCAAGGCAGCCATGGAGGGTAAGCAGGTGGCCATGCTGGTGCCTACTACCGTCCTGGCACAGCAGCATCTCCGCACATTTTCAGAGCGTTATGCAGATTTTCCTTTTCGGGTAGCCCAGTTAAGCCGTTTTATTTCGCCGGTGGCGCAAAAGGGGATCCTGGAGGACCTGGCCCACGGAAAAATCGACATAATTATCGGCACGCACCGTTTGCTTTCAGAAGACATCAAGTTTCACGATCTGGGGCTGCTCATCGTCGACGAAGAGCAGCGTTTCGGGGTGCGCCATAAGGAGAAGCTCAAGAGGCTGCGCCTCTCTGTAGATGTCCTCTCTATGACGGCTACACCCATTCCTCGGACCATGCACCTCTCCCTGGTTGGGGTTCGCGATCTCAGCGTCATTGATACTCCACCCGAAAACCGCTACCCGGTGCAGACCTTTGTTGCAGAGTACTCCGAACACCTGGTTCGGGAAGCGATCCAGCGTGAGTTAAACCGGGTCGGCCAGGTCTATTTTGTATTTAACCGTATTTCCGGGATCAGCGCCATGGCTAAGAAAATCCAGGATCTTTTTCCCGATGTCTCGGTGGCTGTAGGGCACGGACGGATGTCGGAAAGTGCCCTTGAGCAGATCATGAGCGACTTCATCGAGGGGAAATACCAGATCTTGGTGAGCACCACCATCATAGAGGCCGGGCTGGATATCCCCAATGTGAACACCCTGCTGGTCTACGATGCCGATCAGTTCGGCCTGGCCCAGCTTTACCAGTTGCGTGGGCGGGTGGGCCGCTCACAACGCCTGGCCTACGCCTATCTCACATACCGCCGGGAAAAGATGATCACGGAGGATGCTAAAAAAAGGCTGCAAGCCATCAAGGAGTTCACCGAGTTAGGTTCCGGGTTCAAAGTGGCGCTGCGAGATCTGGAGATCCGTGGCGCCGGCAACATCCTGGGTGCAGAGCAGCATGGTTTCGTGGTGGAGATCGGTTTTGACCTTTATAACCGCCTGCTGGAGGAAGCTGTGGCTAAGATCAAAAACGTTCCACCCAAAAAGGAAGAACCGCAGCCCCGCCTGGATTTGAAGCTGAACGCCTACCTGCCCTCTTCCTATATCACCAATCAGGATCAGAAAATAGATTTTTACAAACGCATCTACACCCTGGGCTCAGGTGAGGAACTCAAGGATGTTGAGGAAGAGATGCGCGATCGCTATGGAGCGCCGCCGTCCCCGGTGAAAAATCTCCTCGCTGCAGCGTCCTTGCGCATCCTGGCCCGGCAGCTGGGGATCGCTTCTTTGCAGCAGAAAGAGGGCGCCATGGAGATCAGGTTTCTTCATGGGGCGAAATATGATCCCACCCGCTTTCGTCCTGCGGCGGGCAAGGTCAGGGGACGGGTAACCTTAGCTGCCGGGAGCCCACTGCGAATTAGATTTAAAGCTGAATCCCAGGAGATCATGCTTCCCGAACTGCTTATATTCTTGGAAGCGCTCGGCGATACTCCATCATACTGATATCCGGGCATAGACGGCCCTGGTTGCAGGAAGTCCTTCTTTACAAATTTTATGATGCTCTCCGGGGTGAAGGAAGGAACGAGATTCACCCGTGCTAACCTTTAGGAATGCATAAAACTGCCGGTGCGGATAAATACTAATTTCAGAACAGAGAGTTATTGCCTGGAACTTCACAAAGGAGGAAACAATATTGAAAGCAACCGGTATTGTCAGGCGCATTGACGATCTTGGCCGGGTCGTAATTCCCAAAGAAATTCGTCGCACTTTGAAGATCAGGGAAGGGGACCCTCTGGAGATTTATGTTGACAGGGGCGGGGAGGTTATTCTAAAAAAGTACTCGCCTATCGGTGAGCTGGGCGACTTTGCCCAAGAATATGCTGATTCGCTCTATGAATCGATGAACCACATTTCCTGTGTGGCTGACAGGGATACCATTATTGCGGTGGCCGGAGCACCCAAGAAAGAGTTTGTCAACCGCCCCCTGAGCAGCGCTGTCGAACGGGTCATGGAAAGCCGAAAGAGCGTGATGATCAACAATACGGCCGATCACCAGTATTACGAAGAGACGGATGAGATGATCGGTCCCCGTTTTGCCAACGAGGTAATCGCGCCTATAATCTCAGAAGGTGATCCTATCGGTGCTGTGATTATGGGCAGCCGCGATCCTTCTGTTAAAATGGGAGATCTGGAGCTGAAACTGGTAGAAACAGCAGCCTCATTCCTGGCCAAGCAGATGGAACAGTAACCATAAGTAGATCGGCTTAGAAGATGCTGGTATAATACAGACATTATATATATTATAGAGGATTGGAAGAGGAAGGAAGGAAGGGTTTTGTCCAGCCACGGCAAGTTTATCAGGGGTGCGGCCATTCTGGCTGTGGCCGGAGTAGGCGTTCGTTTTATCGGCGCTGTGATGAAGATATTGCTTGTGGGGATCATCGGGGACGAGGGGATCGGTCTTTACCAGATGTCCTACCCCATCTACTCCACTCTCCTGGCCATATCCACGGCAGGGATCCCGGTAGCTGTATCAAAACTGGTTGCCGAGAATGTTACCGTAAACGATTACCGTGGGGCGATGCGGGTATTCCGCATCGCTCTTTTAATCCTAACCCTGACAGGGCTGACCATCGCCCTGCTCCTCTACTTCTCTGCCGGCGCTGTTGTTCGGATCCTGGATAGTGATCCCCGGGCTGTCTTTGCCATCATGGCTATTGCCCCCGCAATTTTCTTTGTCACCATGATGTCGGCACTGCGGGGTTTTTTTCAGGGGCAGCAGTTTATGCTCCCTACCGCTGCCTCCCAGGTGTTTGAACAGGTTGGTCGCCTCGT
The DNA here is from genome assembly GCA_964596845.1 of uncultured Syntrophomonadaceae bacterium. Lineage (GTDB taxonomy): Bacteria > Bacillota > Dethiobacteria > DTU022 > DTU022 > JAAZIN01. The sequence goes on from CAZQVX010000002.1 coordinate 23,071, forward strand.
CGTCTCCCTGGCCCTGGCGGTGGCGCTGCTGCCCCGGGGGCTGGAATATGCCGCTGCAGGGGCCGCCTTTGGGACAGCGGCCGGAGGCATTTTAGGATTGCTCCTGCTCCTGCCGGTTTATTACCTGCGCCGCCCTGCTTTTATGAAAAAAATCCGGATGCAGCGAAGAATCAGGTCTCAGCCGGCAGGCCGCATCATTCGACACATCTTTGCGCTGGCTGTCCCTATCACTTTCGGCTCCCTGATCATGCCTCTTTTAAGTTTAATCGACTGGGCTATAGTCCCCGGCCGCCTGAAGGCCATCGGCTTTATAGAAAAGCAAGCTACTGCACTTTACGGGCAGCTGACCGGAATGGCCGGCTCGGTGGTCTATTTCCCCAATGTGGTTACCCTGGCTCTGAGCATGAGCCTGGTGCCGGCAATCTCGGAAGCGCTCGTCTTGCGGAACAAGGAGCTTATCAAAAGCCGTTCCTCTATTTCGATTAAACTGACCACTCTTTTCTCAGTACCCGCTGCGGTGGGGCTCTACCAGCTGGCCAGGCCGGTAATCATCATGCTCTTTGGCCCGGATCACGCAGGGGCGGGGTACGCCCTGGCCTACATGTCCTGGTCTGTGATTCCCCTGGGGTTATATGTATCGACAACAGGAATTTTGCAGGGACTGGGGAGAACAGTGACCCCGGTAGTGAACATGACCCTGGGCGGAGCGGTCAAATCAGTCCTGGCATGGTATTTGACGGCTGTCCCTTCGCTGCATGTAGGCGGTGCGGCGCTGGCTTCGGTGATCGGAACCGGGGTGGCCGCAGTGCTTAATATGTATGCCGTAGCCCGTCATACCGGATGGCGTTTTCGGATCGGGGAGCAGATCTTGGTGCCGGGCTTTTGTGTGGCAGTAATGGCGGCGGCGGTTGGGGTTAGCTATCGTTTCCTTTTTCCCCTGGGCGAGCCTCTGTTTTCTGCAAGGATGGCTTATGGTGGGGCTGCCCTCGCAGCAATTATCATCGGGATTGTTGTTTACAGCGCCGCCCTGCTGCTCACCGGCAGCCTGACGCGGGAAGAACTGGAGTTAGTCCCCCGGATTGGGCCGCGGCTGGTGGATCTGGCGGAGCGGTGGAGACTTCTTAAATAGCGAGGCATATTATATGGGTAAAATTGTGATTATCGGCATCGGTCCGGGTTCACCGCGCCATCTCACTGCGGCGTCCAAAGCAGCTCTCCGAAGGGAGCCGCTTTATTTCCAGAGCGGGAAGCATCCTGTAGCCCGTTACTGCACGGAGCAGGGAATACGCTGGCGGGGCCTGGATCGTTTTGCGGCGGCGCCGCGGATCAGGGCGCGTATCCTTCTATCTGCTGCCGCGCGGCATTCTCGGATCGGCTATGCGTTACCGGGGGACCCCCTCGACGGCGATATTACCGTCAAAAACTTAATGCGCCTGGGGCCCGCTAAAGGGCACCGGATCAGAATTGTCCCCGGAGTCAGCCTGGATGGGCCAGGCGGCGCTTCGGCTTTACGGCGTCTTGAGAAGATCATGACTGTGCTGCGCTCCTCCCGGGGATGTCCCTGGGATCGCCTGCAGACCCACCACAGCCTGCGGGGCTGCCTCATCGAAGAAACCTATGAAGTAGTTGCTGCCATTGACCGGGATGATGATGCCGCCTTGAAAGAAGAACTGGGAGATCTGTTGCTGCAGGTCGTTTTTCACAGTGAACTGGCCCGCGAAAAGGGCCGCTTTGATCTGAAGGGCGTTATTGAAGGCATTGCCGCCAAGCTGATCAGGCGTCACCCCCATGTATTTGGAGCCGGAAGGGAAAGCTCTTTCGATGGAGCGGTGGTCCGCTGGGAACAGGTTAAGGATCAGGAGAAAGGATTGGGTGAAACCGGCCGAATGCAGGTGGATCCCGGTCTGCCAGCTTTGCTGCGCTCGTATAAAATTCAGCAGCGGGCGGCATCCCTGGGCTTTGACTGGCCTTCTTTGCAAGGAGCGGTGGACAAGTTAAGAGAAGAAGCCCAGGAGCTGGAAGATGCATACCGCCAGGAGGTTCCGGAAAGAATAGAAGAAGAATTTGGGGATTTTCTCTTCGCGGCGGTCAATGTGGCCCGTTTCCTGGAGTTGAACCCGGAGATGGCCCTGGGGAAAGCGCTGCGGAAGTTTATGGTTCGTTTTTCTCATATTTCGGATCAGGCCGCTAAAAGAGAGAGGCCGCTCAGCGCTTTTTCACTGGAGCAGATGGATCAATGGTGGGAAGAGGCAAAAAATAAAGGAAAAAACAGCTAAGAAGCAGGAATCGCCTTTGTGATAGCGAATAAGCAACATCGATGGTGACTATTTGTTTTAAATAATTTTCAGGAGGGAATGCGATGAATAAATCTGATTTGATTGGCGCGGTCTCCGAAAAGACCGAACTGGCAAAGAAAGATGTGGAAAAGGTAGTAAATGCAGTCGTTGAAAGCATTATTGAGACTGTAAAAAACGATGAAAAAGTTCAGCTGGTAGGGTTCGGCACATTTGAAAGAAGGCACCGGGCAGAGCGGAAAGGCCGGAATCCAGCGACGAATGAAGAAATCACTATCCCGGCGCTGAATGTGCCCGTGTTCAAAGCCGGCAAAGCTTTCAAGGACAAGGTAAAATAAACCGGGTCCTTTAAAACTATTGTACTTATAACGCAAAGGCCGTCCTCAAGAAGGGGACGGCCTTTCGCCTGGGGGTATTCTTAACGGCTTCGGGGAAAATAAAGCCGTAATAAAAAAGTTTCGAAAAGAAGGTGAGTCCACATGCTTTGTTTTCTGCGCAAAGTATCGCTGCTCCTCTTGTGCAGCGCGGTCCTTTTTTCTGCCGGTTGCCGCCGTTCCCGGCAGGCTGAACCGTTGGCATTGCCCGATGCACTTAAAGAGTACCAGGGGCAGGAACCGCGATTGAAAGTGTACCATCACGTGACCGGTGAGATCGAAGAGATGAACTTTGAGGACTATATCGCCGGAGTGGTGGCCGCCGAGATGGACCCGGAATGGCCGGAAAGCGCCCTGGGGGCTCAGGCGATAATTGCCCGTAGTTTTACCCTGCAAAAGATCAAGGAGGATGGCGGACTTCCCGGGCGCAACGCTCATGCTTCTACTGATTTTAAAGAATTTCAGGCTTACAACGCTGAGCGGATCAATGAGCGGGTCCGGAAAGCCGTAGCGAACACCCGGGGCAGGGTAGTTCTTTTCGAAGACGATTACATCAGGGCCTGGTTTCACGCTTACGCAGGCCCCCGGACGGCTCTGGCTGATGAGGGCTTGGAGTACAAGGGTGGTAATCCACCCTATATCCAGATCGTAAGCAGCCCGGCAGAAAAGATTATTCCCGACGAAGAAAAAAACTGGAGTGCTACATTTACATTGTCCCAGGTTAGGGCTGCGGTGCAGGAGGCTGCAGGCAGTGATCCCGGTTCTGTAGAGAGTGCGGCCGTCAGCGAGAAAGGGCCGTCGGGCCGGGCTACAAGCGTTAAGGTTAACGATGTTGAGGTGCCGGCGCCCTCTCTCAGGCTGGCTCTGGGCAGCACAGAGATGCGCTCCACTTTTATCGATAAGATCGAGGTGGATGAAGGTGGTCTACACCTGGCAGGCACAGGTTTCGGGCATGGTGTGGGCATGTGCCAATGGGGTGCCCGGGCTTTGGCCGAAGAGGGGCGTACCCCCGATGAGATCGTCAACTATTTTTACAAAGATATCACCCTGGCCAAAGCATGGTGATCAACTATCCTAGAACAAGTGGGGCCAGTTCATGCGGCAGGAGAACCCGTTCGCCCTGCAGTACCCGCATGCTGTCACCAGAGATCTCATCGATAAGGATGATCCCTCCGCCGGCTTCTCCGAACTCGTATTTTATATCAATTAATTCAAGATTCTTCAGCGCAAGATCTTTTTTGATCATGGCGGTAACTCTGCGGGCAGTCCCGGTCATCTCTTCTGCGGCCTCCGGAGAGGCGATCTGTAAAGCTTCCATGATCGCTGGAGTAACCGGCGGATCGCCGCGTTGATCATCCTTCAAGGTAAATTCCACCAGAGATGGCAGCGGCTGTCCCTCCATTGCATATTTTCCATAACGACGGATGAAACTACCCCAGGCTTTTTCACGGCAGATTACCTCCAGGCCAAAAGAGAGAGCTTTTTTTACCAGCAGGCAGTTCTCTCCCGGTCCCATACCCAGATAATGGGTGGGTATACCGCGCTGATCCAGCAGCTCAAAAAAATAGGTTGAGAGGCTCAGCGAGGCGCTGCCTTTGCCGGTCACTTCACCGATCACCTCATTGCCGCCGGGATCAAGGCGCCCTTCTGATCCTGTCACGCAGTCCTTAAAATAGAGCAGAAGGCTATCCTCCCCATATAGAAAAATGTCTTTAGTTTTTCCGCTGTACAGCAGCTCCATTTGACCACTTCTTCCTATAATTTATAATCCGGCCACAGTTTTCTTTTCGAGTACACAGCCCTTTAATCCTGCCGCCATTTTGCCCTCTTTCCCATATTATAATTATGGGGG
>CAZQVX010000003.1:0-24643 GCA_964596845.1 uncultured Syntrophomonadaceae bacterium
GGGCCCGCTTCATGACCCTGGAGGAGCTGGAGGGGCTGGACCGTGACAACCTCGAAGGGTCAGGGGAATGCCTCTTCATCGGGCCTGACGCTCCGCCGGAGAAGATCACCATGGAAGCGGAGCGGGCGCATTCCCGTACCGGAGCGAAGGGCGGCTTTATCGCCGCTTCATGGAGGAAGCCCCTGAGCTAGACGGGGGGACGGGGTACGTGGCTAGATCTTGAAAAGGGGCGTAAGGGCAAAGATATGGTATAGATGAAACTGTCCACCCTTTTACCGTTTAGATCGATATGGTTTTCTACTTTTCGGGAGAGGGTGAATCCATTTTTCACTAGCACTTTTTGGGATGCAATATTCCCTGTTGATGCGCCTGCAGTGATCCTTTCCAAATTATGCTTTTCAAAGTAAGCTCGATTTTTTACCTCAAAATCGTATATGTCCGACGAGTTAGTTACATTTAATAATTCAATGGTAAGTTTCATTATCGGCAACCCTCCGCCTTGTTTTTAGCCACTACCTTTTTCGATAAGAAGCCCCTTATCCCTTTTTCATAACCAGCTACAGAGAATCCTTACTACCAGCCAAAGTACCTGTCCCTATGGCTCATTGACAAGGCTGCTGCATAATTACATTTTAGGGGGGGATATTTAATAACTGGTGATGCCTTCATGTATTTTACTAATCTGGCCGGCCCCATAACCCTGGCGGTGATGACGGCAATAATGTTTTTACTCGTTCCCTGGCAAAGGATCCAGAGGCTGCTGCCGCTGGGATCACTCTTCGGAGTGGTCCTGGGGAGCGCAACTTATTATATCCTGCAAAATTTGGTGCAGGCCTGGCATTTCGAGAACGCCGACCTGATCAGCCTGGCCGGCGTTCCTCTCTTCATGACCGCGGCCTGGATCCCTTACGCGATTATCTATTTTCACCTGCTGGCCCAATACCGGACCATCCTGCATGTTATTTTGCTGATCCTGATAAATGCCGCGGTACCGACCTTTTTTCACTTCCTGCTGGAGAGCAACGGCATGATTGTTTTTCAGAGATGGAGCTGGCTGGACAATTTTTTTTACGCCGCCACCGTCTTCAACACCCTGGGCCTGACGGTATTCTACAGCAGGTTTGCAGCTAAAGTCACCGCCGACTAGAATATCAAAGACTGCCTTTCTAATTCACTCCCCCCTGACTCACGGGGATTACTGGCCTGGAGGTTTAAGGTAGCTGTTGGCGATGATGGGATACCCATTGTCAGGGTAGGCCACATAGTCTGTGTGCGCAAAGTTGTGGTTGGGGCCGTAATCTGTGCTCAAGATCTGGGCGCCGCTGGCCACGCCGTTTTGGAAGCGGGTTTCGCTGACTTCCAGGTTGCTGTCGAGCCGCGTCCGGACGATGTAGTTGGCGGAGACGAGTCTGTTGATCTCTTCAACCCGGGGATCATTATGAACGATAAATGAAGCGTAAGTATTGTCCGTATCAGTGTCTGCAGCCGCCGGGAACATGGCCATGTTGGAAAAGCCGGGATCCAGCGCAGCATAGGTGTCGGTGTACTGCCCCGGGTGCAGGATCACGATGATCTTACCCAGCAATTCAGTCAGCAGCGGCCAGCCCTTTTCCCGGACAGCCTGGTTCAGTGTTTCGCCTGGTGCGGTGATGTCACCGGGGGTGAAAAGTTTTGAACCAAGGGTTTCTCGGATCAGATCATCGAGCGCAGACAGCTCTTTCTCACCGAAATCGCTCAGTGCCGGGTCGAGGAACATCCAATCGCCTTTCAGTTCGAGCAGGATCATGATGGGGATATGGCCTGGGTTATGCCCGGACCACATTAAAATCTCTTCCAGGGCCAGATCAAACTTGGGCGCAGTGCTGCTGTTGTCTGCCAGCGGAGCGTGGATCACCTCAAAGTCGCCCTTGCGGTAACGCAGGTCCAGTTCGAAACTTCTTATGCCGTGATTTAGTTGATCGGTTAAAGGGTTGTTCTCGTATTTGAGGGCTTCGGCCTCAACTTTGTCGCCGAGCCCGATGATAAACTTGGCGATGGGGGAGCCCAGCTTTTTGTAGCTGTTGTGGGTGGCCAGGAGCTGGATTTCGTTTAACCTGAGGCTGCTGTTCTTCAGGTCGAAGTTGACGAACTGCTGTTCATCGACGGGGGTGTAATCCCCCCTGTATAAGGTGCGCAGCGCGGCGACATGCTCCGCCTGCGCCGCGATGTCGGCAACGCGGATCCGGCTGAAATAAACCGCCAACCCGGCGAGAATCACTAGAAGAACCCCGACAATTACAGCCAGGGCCAGCCCTATTTTCCCGGTTATTCGCAGCATTTGTCTTCTCTCCTTCCGATCTTTAGGCGGGTCATGTTTCACCCTGAATCACCGCTCCAGGGGCAGGAATTAAAAAGAGGCTTGGAATGGAGCGGTTCAGGTGTAGTTGGAGATGGTCACCAGGCGGGCGCCGCTGGTGAGCATGATCTCTTTCAGGCGCATCATGGCGCTTTCATTGAGCCGGGGAACCCCCCTTAGACTGTAATCCAGGCCTAGCCGCTTGTAATCGCCGGCGCAAAGGTCATTGTAGCCAAGCAAGTCAACCCGCTCAGGCGGCCTCATGTGCTCCTGGATAAAGCGCGCTGTAGCGGAGATATCTTCTTCGCCGGCGGTGCAGCCGGGGATTACCGGCACCCGGATCCAGAAGGGGATCCCCGAAGCGCCCAGCCAGGCGGCATTCTCCAGGATTTGCGCATTGGAACCGCCGGTGTAGAGCCTGTGCTTCTCGTCGTCGATCATCTTCAGATCATAGAGAACGAGGTCCGCTTCCCGGGCAACAGCCTGAAAAATGTCCGGGCTTACGCATCCCGCGGTGTCGATACAGATATGGATGCCCTTAGATTTTAGCAGCGGAATAGTTTCCAGGAGAAAGCGATACTGCAGCAGGCACTCGCCGCCGGAAAAGGTGACCCCGCCGCCGGAGCGGTCATAAAAAGGCTTGTCGCGAATCAATTTATCCACAAGTTCATCGGGCCGCACCTGCACCCCAAAGACCCGGATCGCCCGGGCGGGGCAGTTGTCTGCACAGCGCAGGCAGCGCCTGCAGGAGTCGTCAAAGATGAGACCGCGCTCACCCTTTTGCAGAGCGCCCTGGGGGCAGTTCTCCACGCAGGTGTTGCAGCCGATACAGCGCAGCGGTTCATGGACGAGCTCCGTCCGCATGGTCAGCCCCTCCGGGTTCTGGCACCAGAGGCACCTCAGCGGGCATCCTTTCATAAAGACAGTGCTGCGGATGCCCGGTCCGTCTTCTGTGGACATTGGCTGAATATTAAAGATAGTGGCGGAAAGGTGACTATTCTGCATTGATTTCATTATAAACGTCTTTGGGCGGCCGTTGCAAGAGCAAAAACACGCGGTGCGAGAAGTCCACCCGGCGAAGAAGTGATCCGCCCGCGGCAGGAAGCGGCCTCGCTCAACTTGAATATAATGTATGGCAGCGGCTGAGCAGCAGGTATTACGCCGGCAGTGTGACGGCTTCTGAGTAGATTTTGTTTTTCTGTTCAGCCGGCAGTATAAACATCAAAGGCGAGGGAGGAATCAGGATGCAATCATGGTCCGAGGTAGGGCTCCTGAAAATGGTTTTACTTCACCGTCCGGGCGCAGAACTGTTGAATTTAACCCCCCGTTATCTGAATGAGCTGCTTTTTGATGAAATCCCCTGGCTGGCCAAAGCCAGGGCCGAACACGACAGTTTTGCCAATATCCTGAGAGAACAGGGAGTTCAGGTTTTCTATGTGGATCAATTGCTGTCTGATATTTTGAAAGACCCCGGGGTAAAAAGCGAGCTAATTAAAAAAAGGATGGCCAGTTCGCTGACCGGGGCGGAGGTGGCCGGAACGGATGATCCGGTTTACAATTTTTTAAATGGGACGGAGCCCGAACAGCTTTCCCGGACGATTATTGCCGGACTGCGGAAACATGAGGTCCAGCATCTAAAAAAATACACAACCCTCAGGGATCTGACCGTGGACAGCTACCCCTTTTGCCTTGCGCCCCTGCCTAATATGTACTTTACCAGGGATCACGGGGCCATGATCGGCAAAAATATGCAGATCAGTACCATGTTTTTGCCGGCGCGCCGTCGTGAAACAATTTTGCTGCGGTATATCTGCAAGCACCATCCCATTTTTGAGGGAGTGGAGCTGACTTCAGAAGAAGAAATCCCTTACGGCATCGAAGGCGGCGACATGGCGGTTCTGAACAAAGACAGCCTCATGATCGGACTCAGCGAACGGACCACCGAAAAGGCCATCGAATGGGTCGCCCACAACTACCTCGTCGAAAAAGAAATGGTCAAACAAATTGTCGTTGTGCAGATCCCCTCCCGAAGGGCCTATATGCACCTTGACACCGTATTTACCATGGTCGATCGAGATAAATTTCTGATGTATCCCGGAGTCAAAGATGATCTTTACGTTTACTGGCTGGAAAGGGGAGGCGAGGGCAGGGTTGCCGCCTCCAGCGGTTACAGCCTGCAGGGCGCCCTGGGCAGGGCGCTGGGCTTGAAGCAGGTTGAGATCATCTGTCCCTCGGCGGACGATGAGATCACCGCCGCCCGGGAACAGTGGAACGACAGCGACAACACCCTGGCCATTAAACCCGGTACCCTGATCTGTTACGATCGCAACGAGAAGACAAATGATACATTGAGAAAACACGGCATCGAAGTCATCGAAATCGAAGGATCGGAACTGGTCCGCGGGCGCGGCGGACCGCGCTGTATGACCCTGCCCCTGAAGAGGGAGGATATTTAAGCCCGGCCCCTTGAACGGTAGAAAATGGGGGGCAACATACCCTGATCTAGGTCCAGATCCGGCCCGCCTCTTCGGCAAGATCCAGCCTGTTTAGCCGGTCCTTTGTGGCTACGCCTTTTTCCGGATCCATCTCCATCAGCCTGTAGAAGGACGCTTTCATCTGGTCGAATTCGATCCTGATGCCTGCCGGTTCGCCGTCCCGCGCCGGCTCGAGCATACGCGGAGTGAGGCTGTCGTCACCGGCCCTGAAGCCCAGGCGATAGTTCAGACATCTTTTCAGGTGGAAGATCCGGGCGCCCGCCTCCATGAGGGTGGCAACCGTCAGGCCGTAACCGGCCGCCGCATTGAGCAGATCCGCCATGTCCTGGATGGTCAGAGAGCGGTCGGCATACTGGCAGAGGCAGGCGCTGTTCTCGATCATTCCCAGCGCCGCTGCCAGGACCATGGTTTCGGGCTTTTTCTCATGCGTCATCGCCTCGAGGTCGAATTCAAAACCAATTTCCGGGTAGTTGCAGGCCCCTGTTTCCATGAAATGCATCGCCGTGGCTACGTGGCAGGCGCCGCGGGGGCTCACCGCATAGGCCAGGGCATGACCATGTCCGCCTCCGCGGGGATCATGCATGGGCGCCTCCAGGCCCTTGCTCTGGGCGGTGTAGGCCAGGGCATCATTTCCAATTTCCGCCGCCGCCCGTGCGCTGCCCCGGGCCAGGAGCCTGCCCAGAGACGTTTTCTTTGCGGCAATAGCAGGAAGCACTGTATTTACTACTGTTTCCATATCACCCCACCGGAGGGCGGTCCCGCCCGTTTGCCCGGGAGTGAGGTGGCCTTTTTCCCAGGCCTCCATAGCCCAGGCGATGGTGGCGCCGGCAGTGATTGAATCCATCCCCAGGTCGTTGCAGAGATAATTTGCCTTGCAGGCGGCCGCCAGATCGGCGGAGTCCAGCATGGTGCCGAAAGCGGCAATCGTTTCATACTCCGGACCGGGGCTTTCAGGGATAGCGTAGGGGCCTTCATCGACTCGAACCATCCGCTTGCAGCCCACGGCGCAATAGGCGCATGTCCGCCTCCCCGTGAGGTATTTTTCACTAAGGGTGCTGCCCGTCAGGGCCTCGCCCATCTCCTCATTGAAATTGGACTGCCAGTTGCGGATGGGTACATCTCCCGTGTAGATATGCCCCTCCAGGTTTCCCGCCGAGCCGAAGTCGCGCAGCACCATGGAGATCATTGCTTCTCTGATGCCGGGCGTAACTTTTTTGGCCAGCTCCTTGAGCCCCGTTTCATCGGCAAAACGGGGCTCAACATGTTTTTTGCCGGTAATGACGATTGCTTTAATCATTTTTGATCCCATTACCGCACCCAGGCCGCACCGGCCAAAAGCGTGGTGGGCATCATTGAGGATGCAGGCATAGAGGACCGCATTTTCCCCGGCGGGCCCGATGGTGAGGGCGGTGGATTTTTGACCGTAGCGCTCTTTCAATCTCCGCGAGGTTTCGTAGTTGCCTTTACCCCAGAGATCCCGGGCGTCTTCGATGGTTACGCTTCCCTCATCGATGAGCAGGCAGGATGGGGCGCCGGCTCTCCCGGTGATGAGCAGCCCGTCGTATCCCTGATGTTTCAGGGCCGGTGCAAAATAACCCCCGCAGGAGGAGTCGGCAAAGGTCCCGGTGAGCGGGGAGCGGGCCGCGGCGCAGGTCCGGCTTGCGCCGGACATCCGCAAGCCCGCCAGCGGCCCATTTATGAACATAAGCAGACTTTCCGGTGAGAAAGGGTCAAGGGAGAAGTCCGCCCGGTCGCTGTAGATCTTTGCGGCCAGGCCGCTGCCCCCGATAAAACGGGTGTAGACCTCCCCGGGGCAGTACAGCGCCCCCACAGAGGCGGCTGTAAGATCGATCACCGCGATGACGCCGGTATTGCCCTTCACATCCAACCCCCCTTATTTTTTGCGGATGATTTTATCTTCGTAACCCATCTCCGCGAGTACCACGGGGAAAAGCTGAAAAGCCGGCCGCACCACCGGCAGCAGCTTCAGCATAGCCGTAACCTTGCCGCCCTGTTTGATGATCCCCTTGGTAATGCCGGCCATGGGGTTTTCCAGGCCATGCCAGAAGCTGTGGGAGTGATCGGCCGGCTGTTTTGACCAGACGTCCTCTTTCAGCTCACAGGGCCCCAGGTAGTAACTGCCGTAGTAACCTTCCTTTGCGGGCGGGTTTTTCAGGTCAATGGTGATCTCAGTGTCGGGATTGGTGTAGATGAACTTGATGATAATCCCCGCCCTGGACATCTTGGTCCCAATTTTTTCATCCTGAAGTACCCGATCCATAAAATAACCGTAGATCTCATACAGTTGATCAGCATCCCGATAATACTTGCTCATGATTTTCCTCCATTCCGGTCCCCATATTATTCTAGCGCTGGCTGAACCTACGCTCGAAGATCATCCCGGCAATACCGATTTTGAGCATTTCGATAGTGCCTCCGGCGACACCCCAGGCCTTGGCGTCGCGATACATCCTCTCCAGGGGCAATTCGGTGCTGTATCCATAGCCGCCAAAGATCTGCATGGCCAGGTTGGTCACCTCCACAACCATTTCGTTGGCAAAGGCTTTGGCCATGGATGCTTCGTAAATGGAGGGGAGCCCTCTGCCGGCGCTGTTGATAGCCCGGTAGACCAGGAGCCTGGCTGCATCAAGTTTTGTGGCCATGTCCACGATCATGAACTGCACCGCCTGGCGGTTGCAGATCTCCTTGCCGAATGTTTTCCGTTCCCTGGCATAGGAGATGGACTCCTCCAGGGCCCCGCCGGCCACGCCGAGGCACATGGCTGCGTTGCCGCATCTCTCGATATCAAAGGTGAGCATCAAGTTGGCGAAGCTTCCTGCGGGGAGCACCAGGTTGCTTTTCGGTACCCTGACGTCATCGAAAAAAAGATCACAGGAGGGCATTCCGCGCAGTCCCATGAAAGTCTCCTGTTTGCCGAAGGTGAAACCGGGCATCCCCTTTTCTACGATGAGGGCGCCGATACCCCTGTAACCCTGGATATTGTCAAACCGGGTGTAGACCATGTAGTGGCTGGCGTGGCCGGCGCCGGTGATAAAGGCCTTGCTCCCATTGAGGATGTAGCAGTCGCCGTCCTCGAGGGCGTTTGTGCTCAGTGCGGTGAGATCTGAGCCCGCATCCTGTTCAGTCATGCACACAGAGACACTGTGCTTGCCGCTGCAGACGCCGGGCAGGATCCCTTTCTTTTGTTCCTCCGTGCCGAAAAAACCGATCACCCTGGCCGGGCCGACGTTTGATTCGAAGATCGGCGCGGCGATGAGGGGGCTGAATTTCGCCAGCTCTTCAATGCAGAGGATGGCGTTGATCGAGGGCTGATCGCCACCGCCGTACTCAGAGGGCAGGGTCATCCCCAGCAGCCCCAGTTCGGCATAAAGATCGAGCAGGTGAAAGGGGAACTCGCCCGTTTGATCCACTTGCCTGGCCAGCTCTTTAAAGTTTTCCTTCCGGCCCATGGACTTGATCGTCTCCAGCAGCATCTTTTGCTCTTCATTCAGGTTAAAATCCATCTTGTTCCTCCTGTAACCTTTTTGCGGTAATGGCTAAATCAGTGAGGCAAGTTCCCTGATGCTATCCAGGGTTTCCATTTTCATAACCAGATCGATAACCCGGTCCACCTTTGCCGGATCTCTTTCCCCCGAAAAATGCTGAACCTTTGCGGCCAGATCACCTTCTGTCATGGGGTCGCGAGGGTCGCCCTTGGGGATTTCCACTTCACTTTCCAGAGTTTTGCCGTTCGTCATTTTCACTTCCACCCGGCTGGCGGTGAACTCGGGGTAACGGGCCGAGATCTCGTCGTCGGGAACAACATTGACCCGGCTGGTGAACTCCATCAATTTCCCGTCCTTCAGCCTCTGTTCAGTGAGCTGTGCCGGCCCCAGTTCTCCGTCAAAGATGCAGGCGGCGACAACGTAGGGGAGGGAAAACTGGGCGGAAACGAAGCTGCCTGCCTCAGGAACCCCCTTGCCCACGGCGATGAGAGCCATGTTGTAGGTGTAGACATTGACGGATGCTATCTCCGCAGGGGTAAGACTATACTTCCTGACGAGCTCCAATGCGGCCTGCGCCGCTCCATGGGTATGCCGGCAGGCGGTATATGGCTTGAAGTAAATATCGTTGATGGCATAATGATGACCAAGCTCATCGGTAAGTTTCTTCAGGTTGGAGCCCATAGGGTTGGTGATTTGGATAAAACCGCCCCCCAGTGCCGAACCCTCGATGATCTCCGGACACCCCGTGATTCCTTTACCGGCCAGGCCTGCAGCCATAATCCCCGCGCCGGCGGCCTGGCCGCCCTGGACTATCTTGATCGTGTAGCCGCCCATGAGCTGTTCGGCCATGGAGAGGGGCAGCAAATAGCCGGCATTGCCCAGGGCATTAACCGTGGTATCGGCATCATAGCCGTACAACCTGGCCGCAGCGGCGGCGGCGCCGAAAGCGCCGCAGGTGCCTGTAGGCAAAAAGCCGGAGACGGTGTGGCCTGGATGGACGGCTGCGGCAACCCTGCCGGCCACCTCGTAGCCGGCGATGATCGCCTCGAGCAGCCTGTCTCCTCCGGCATTCTCGGCTTCGGCAATAGCGAGCGCCGCAGGAATTACCGCCACTCCGGGATGGTTACCGCCGAAGCGGTAGCCGTCCTGGGCCTCGATCGCCTCTCCGGTGGTTCCGTTTAAGAATGCGGCCTGCTGCAGCCCTGTTTTGAAACCGCACCCCAGGACGGTGGCCGTCTCCGTTCCGCCCAGGGGGCGGATATACTCCACGATCACCCGGGTAGCCTCCAGCTCCAGCGAGCCGTAGACATTGGCCACGTAATCGAGAAGGCATAACCTGGCTTTTCGGGCAACTTCCGCGGGAACCGATTTAAGGGACAGGCCGGTGGTAAATTCAGCAAGCTCTCTCGTTGGGCCCATCACAATCTCCTCCTTCTCTTTTTACACGTAGCCGCGTCTTTCGTAGATCTGGATCATTCTGTTGGGATCGAGCACTTCGCGGATAAGATGCAGCTCTTCCGCGGTGGGTGGCTCCGTTTCATGGACATCAACGGCCACCTTCAGATCCCAGGGGGTCAGGCTGATCACTTCATCGACAGTGGTGTCGGGGTGGTAGGTGGCCAGATAGGCCTCCCTGGTGTGGGGATCAAAGCGCATCACTGCCTTGTTGGTGATGATCACCTCCGGGCCTGACCCGGCGGGAAACCCCCATTTCTCACGGCTGCCCGGACCGTCCAGGTAGCCCGGTGTGGTGATGAAATCGACCCTTTCGGCCAGGGTCCTGGAGTTGTGGACGGCAATGATGAGGGTGCGTTTGGCCAGGGCGCCGATAGGGTTGGCGCCTCCTGAGCCCGGTAAACGGCTTCTGGGGGCGCCGTAATCTCCGATCACCGTGGTATTGATGTTGCCGAATTTGTCAACCTGGCTTCCCGCCAGAAAACCTACATCCACCCAACCTCCCTGGAGAAACATGCCCATCACTTCTATGAGCCCCCCGATCATGGCTGCTCCCGGGTTAAGACAGGGGTCGCCCACGGAGAGTGCCGGCCTGAGGGGGCGGGCATCGTAAACCCCCGATTCCTGCATCAGCCTGGCGTTCGGGGCATGAGTGTGGACGGCGATATTGGCGGCCATGGAAGGAAATCCCGTACCCACGACGACAATATCGCCATCACGTATCTCTCTGGCGCCACAGCAGGCCATCAGCTCCGGTTTGATGTAATCCATTGGATCCATGCTCATCAGCGTCACCCCCGGTTAGTAGGAATAGGATACCGGGTAACTGTAATCGAACCCGGCTTTCAGGGAAGAGAATTTTTCATAGCCATACTTCTTGATGAAATGCTCCGTGTACTGGGCGCGGTTCTTGACCCCGTAAACCCACTCGTCAAGAAAGTTTTCAAAGCCTTCTACCGTGTTAGAGGCCTGCTGGTAGTCATAACCGTAGCTCAGATCGACATCATAGAAACCGGGGGCGTACCCCGGGTGCGCGCCAAATGGCTCCTCTGTCACCGCCACAACCTTGAATCCGGGGACGATGGTCCGCGAGGGGTCTTTCCCGATCACTTCCCGGCTGACGATGCGCTCGCAGCTGACGATGACCTTCCCTGAGGCATTGGCTCCCCACCTGCAGTCGCCGCCGATGCCCCACATTTGTGCATTTCCCTCTTCGTCGGCCTGCTGGACATGGATAATGGCTACATCCGGCTTAAGGGAAGGTACGAGCATGGTAGGGTTGCCGTCGAAGGGCGAATCGATGATTTTAAACTTGCCCTCGCCCATGAAAGAGCTCACTTTCATCAGGTCGGTGCCTGCCATATCCTTAACAGGGACAAAGGGCATCCCTGTCGCCCCCGCCATGAGCATCAGGGGCAGCGACAGGTTGGTGTATTCCTCGATTTCAATTTTGTGGGGTATGCCTTTTTCGATGGATCTGCGGTAACAGCGGGCCAGCCCGTAAAGGCCCAGGGAAATAAATGTGGAAATAAAACGTTTCACGCATCCTGCGCCGATGAGCATGTCAAAATCATCGGCGGCATTACTGCGGGTGATGGTCAGATCGCTTTTTTTCCGGCGAATGATCTCGTGGATGGCGGCGAAGGGCGGTCTGGCAATATAACCGCCGATAAAGAGAAAATCGCCGTCATGGACAAACTTTTCTACAGCCTCAGCGGTGGTCATCACCTTGCTCATCTGCATCCCTCCCGGGGTAATCAATCCATCCTTCCGGTTCGGATTGATCCGTTCTTGTTCATCCTTTCAGCCGCCCTGCTCAAACTCAGTGCGGCTGATGATCTCGTCCTGGGCAATTTCGCTCAGATCGATAAACTCCGCTGAATAACCGCTGACCCTGACAAAGAGGTCGCGGTATTTCTCGGGCTCTTTCTTTGCATTTTTGAGGGTTTCCGTATCGACCATGTTGAACTGGACCTGCATCCCGCCGCTGTCCATGTAAGCGCGGATCAGGTGGGCCAGGTGGGCGCTTTTCATCTTTTTTCCCTGGAAGCGCATGTTCAGGTTGGCCCCGTTGTAGAGCCGTTCTAGGGGCAGTTTCACTGCTGAATTCATCACTGCCGTGGGTCCGCTTACGGCATTCCCCGTTGTAGGCGTGATCCCGTTGCCCAGCACATCACCGGCGGACCTGCCCTCCGGGGTGGCTCCGGTAAAAGCGCCGAAAGAGATGTGAAAACCTACAGAGAAGATGCCCGGCCAAAGGAATCCGCCGCGGAAATTGTGGTGGGCGCCGATGACATCGCAGTAATGTTCAGCCACCTTCTTCGCCAGCGCATCCACGTCGTCGCAGTCATTGCCGTACTTGGGCACCCTGTTCAGCATGTACTGGCGCCACTTTTCCGAATCGTACCAGTCGTCTGTAAGCATTGCCGTCAGTTCGGACATTGTCAGGACCTTGTCTTCGAACACAGCCTTCTTAACGGCATAAAGGCTGTCGACGACATTGGCGAAGCCCATGAGCTGGACGCCGGTGGAGTTGTATACTGCTCCGCCCCGGGTCAGGTCAAGGCCTTTCTCGAGGCAGCCCGCGATGACCGCCGAGGCGAAGGGAGAGGGGACGTTGTCGGCGATGGCTTCATCGAGGATGCACATGCCCCTGGCTATCTGGCCTGCAAAATGGCTCAACTGCCGGTCATAGGCGTCCCAGAGATTTTCGAAAGAGGTGAATTGGGCCGGATCGCCCGTTTGTAAGCCCGACTGATAACCGAAGATCTGGTCAATACCATTGCTCAGCGCGAACTCGACGCACTTCAGGCCGTTGAACTGCACGGCAAAGGTGGAGCCGAAAGTCTTGCCCTGGGCATTCGGCTCAAGGCATCCCACAATGCCGTAATTGCGTGCATCTTCCAGGGTATGACCGCTGTGAAGCAGTGTTTTCACGATGGCTTCGTCGTTGAAAAAGTGCAGCAGCACCCCGTCCCGGGCGTAGTCGACAGCTTTCATCAGAAAGTCTTCGGGGGATTTGGGGGAGAGGCGCACCCCGAAGTTGGGCTGCACGGTGCGCACATCGCTGAAGGCGTCGAGACCGATATAGCTCAGCTCATTGGTGGCGTCATTCCCCTCGGTGTTGACGCCTCCAACAATGGTGTTCTGGGTCGTCTTGCCCTGGGTCCCCTCGCCGCCCGGGGTGAAAGCCTCTTCCAGCAGGTTCCAGATTTCATTGGTCTTGATGTAGAGCAGCGCAAGCAGTTCCCGGGCCTCCGCAGGGGTGAGGCGCCCGGCCTCTTTATCCCGGCGGTAGTAGGGATAGAGGATCTGGTCGATCCGGCCAAGGGATATGGAATTGCCCCCTGATTCGATCTGTGAGGTGAGATGGATAAAGTAGACGCTCTGGACCGCTTCGTGGAAGCTCTCTGCGGGATGTTCAGGCACGCGGGTGCAGACCCGGGCGATCTTCATCAGTTCCGCAGCGCGCCTTTTATCTTTTTCCTGATGGGCCATCTCGCGGGCCAGGATGCTGTAGCGGCGGGCAAAGGAGATCACTGCGCTGCAGGATCGGATCACCGCCTCGTAGAACATCTTTTTGCCGCTGTCTGCCGGGGAATTGCTGCACCCGGCGAGCCTTTCACGCGCTTCACCAATGATGCCGCCTAGTCCTGCGGAGAGCACCCTGTCATGATCGATGGTGAAATGGCCGATCCCATAGGTAATCTCCAGCATCATGGTGAAAACATACTTATCCATATCCGCCAGCAGATCGGGCGGCATGCGGGATTCCATCACATCCTCTACGGTTTTCCCCTGCCAGAAGGGCAGGATCTCGCTCTTAAGCTCCGCTATCTCAGCGGGGCTGATCAGGGCCTTCTGCACCGCCCGGATCCCCAGGGATTCAAGGTCCCCCTCTATCCACCTCGATTTATTTTCCGGAAAGAGGGGCGCCCCCTTTAGCTTGCTTGTACGGCACCCTACAATAAGCTCGTCATCTCTGATGATGGGGGTGATGTTGTTTAAAATGTGCTCAAAAGCCAGGCTCATCCGCTCCAGGGGATCCCGGGCCCAGTTTTCTTTCATCGATTGGGTCAGATATCTGGCTCTTTCTATGCATACTTCCATGGGAGCGTCAATAATTTTCCATCTGAGTCGACCGACTCTGGTGTTTGGATAACCGGCGTCGTGAAAAGCGGCCTGGTGTTCCATCAAACAGTCCCTCGCTTTACCTTTATATCCATGTGGCTCACAAGGATGGCATCACGCAAGCCCCCCGGGATGAACCGGTTCAGCCAGAGCAGAAAACTGCTCTGGAAATCGATCTGGTTAAAAAAGTGCACTTTATCAGACATGATCACCTGGAAGATCCTTTCCGCGGCGGCTTCCGGGTCAGGCGCCTTTTTAATGAGCACTTTGTCCCGCTCGATGAACCTGCCGGCGCGCTCGCGATAGGGGGAGCCCTCCGGCGGGAGGACATGAATCTTGGCGGCAAAACTGGTGGATACCTGAGCCGGCTCGATGACCGCCACATCTATCCCGAAATGCTCCACCTCGTATTTGATGGACTGCATCAGCCCCGTGACGGCGAATTTGCTTGCGGTATAGATGGATTCGAAGGGGAAAGGGACGCGGCCGACAAGCGAAGACATGGCGATCATTTTGCCCCGGCGCTGCTCACGCATGGATGGAAGGAAGGCCTGGAATGTGGCCGCCGCACCGATGACGTTGATCTCCAGGCACCGGAGCGCTTTTTCCAGGTCGGCCTCCTCGAAGGGGCTGAAAAAACCGATCCCTACGTTAGAGAGCACAGTATCCACATGCCCGTACTTTTCAAGGACCCTGTCACGAAAATTCAGGATCCTTCGGCGATCGGTAATGTCGAAAGCTTCAAGCAGGTGCTCACCGCCAATTGCGGACAGCTCTGCTTCAAGTGTGGATAGTTTTTCGGAATCCAGATCAAATCCCGCAACGCTGCACCCGGCCCGGGCGAGTTTTCGGGCTGTAACCCGGCCCATCCCATCGGCCAACCCCGTAATCACCACAACCTGCCCCACAAAAACACCTCCTTTTTAGGTCCTACCGTTTTGTCCTGTGAAACCGGTACCATTCCGCCAGTTGCTTCATGGACGCCATAAAGTCCGGATAGAGCAGGTTGTAACCGGCGGCTTTAAGCTTGCTGTTATCCACCACATAGTCATCACAGAGGTATCTCACCGCATCGGATTCAAGGTCCGGGATTTTATTTTTTCCCGCCGCGGAAGCCCCATCGATGGAGGCGACAATTTTAACGAGCCAGAGAGGGAGGTGCAGGGTGGGGCGTTTGCTGCCGAAGGCCTCTGCGGCGGCGATAAGCGCCGCCTTAACTTCCGGATGCGTATCTTCGGCGAGGTTATAGGCCTGGCCTACCGCCGGGTCCAGGCGGGAGAGATACTCTGCTGCCGCAGCTACATCCTCAACCCGGATGTTCGAAAGCAGCTGTGTGCCCTTACCGGGAATGCCGGTAATGCTCGTGGGCCGGGAGAAAGCTTTGCCCGCCCCGTCATTGCAGCCGGGCCCGTAGACGGTGCAGGGGCGCAGAATCACTGCCGGCAGGCCTTCTTTGATCCGCTTCCAGACGATATTCTCCCCATCGCGCTTGCTCCTGCCGTAGGCATCCACAGGCTCGCGCGGTGAATCCTCGGTGAAGGGGAGCCCTTTGTAGCGGCCATATACACTCGTGGAAGCGACATGGACAAAGCGTTTTACGCCGTGTTCCAGGGCCAGCGCTGTGATCCTTTCCACGCCTTCCACGTTGGTGGGGTAGAGCCCCGCGTAGGGTGTGGAGAAGTTGCAGATTGCTCCGAGGTGAAAGACGCGTTCAACGTGATCCCGAAAGAGGGGGGGAAGGGTCTCTGGTTTTGTCAAATCGGCAGGCATGTAATCCACGCCAAGGTTATCAAAAAATGAGAGATCTTCGCGGGGCCTCGAGCTAGCGCGAACCCGCACCCCCTTCTTTACCAGGTGCTCCACCAGGTGGCGCCCCATGAAACCCGCCGCGCCGGTGACCAGGGCGAGGCCTTCAAATTCCACAGCTATTCCCTCTCTTTCCACAGCGAAGGTCGGAGGACGGCGTTATTTGCATTTATCCCTCGTTGTTATTCTTGATTTCTTCGGCCGCATGACGCAGCCAGCCGATGTAGGCTTCGTTCAACGTTACTCCCAGCTGGGCCAACAAGTTAACATAAACACCTTGCCTGCTCCACCGGTCCCGGTTTGCCTTTCTCCGGGCCAGCTGTTTTTCATGCAGGGTAATCTGATCTTCGATGATTTGCAGGGCTCTTACGTCATCGCTAAAACCGAAAAAAGCGAACTTCAGCAGAAAGGAATCCCTCAGGATCATCGGCCGGATGGGATCTTGGGCCACCCAGCGGGAGAATTCTTCCCGCCCCCTTTCCTCAATGGTATAGAGTTTCTTTTGCGGACCGCCTTTTTGGGAGGGAGACAGTTCTTTCATGCGGATAAAACCTTCTTCTTCCAAGGCCTTCAGGTTGGGGTAGATCTGCCCAAAGTTGATTGTCCACATATGGCCGAAGTTGTTTTCAAGATGTTCCTTGATGCGATAGCCATGCATGTCGGAGTAATGAAGCAGCCCCAGTATTGCATATTTTATAGACATCCGGAATTTGCCCCCTTCCCAGTATATATAAACTATATACGTAACTTACACAATTGTCAATGGATTTTTAATTGGCTGATAGCAGGGCTGCTGCGCTGTGGGTCTTTTGAGCGAGCTGGTGCAGGAATTATCTACTTGTTCAAGAATTAATTATATAGTAGAAACTATCATCTATTTCAAGAAAGGGGATGGGCCATGTCTGTAGTTAAGGTGTTGTTTTGGGGCCTCGGGGCCATGGGCAGCGGGATGGCGAAAATGCTGTTGTCCAAGGAAAACCTGCGCATCGTTGCGGTTATAGACCGGCGCCCGGAAAAAGCAGGCCGGGATGTCGGAGAATTGATCGGTTCTGACCCTCTGGGGGTAAAAGTAACCGCCGATCCGGAGGAAGCTTTCAGCTGCAGGCCTGATCTGGCGCTGCTAGCAACTGATTCTTTCGTCAAGGATGTATTTCCGCAAATAAAATATGCTCTCAGGAAAAATGCTGATGTGATCACCATTGCTGAAGAGATGGCTTATCCCTGGTCGGCCTCGGAGGAGCTCGCGGGTGAGATTGACCGCATCGCTCGCAAACAGGGAAATACCGTTCTGGGCACAGGGATCAATCCCGGTTTTATCCTCGACACTCTGATCATCGCTCTTACAGGTATCTGCCGTAAGGTGAGCCACATTCATGGCAAAAGGGTGAACAATCTTGCGCCTTTCGGGCCGACGGTGATGCAGATGCAGGGGGTGGGCGTTACCCCCGATGAGTTTGCCGAAGGGTTGACTTCCGGCGAGATCGTGGGCCATGTGGGATTCAAGCAGTCCGCTATGCTCATCGGCCGGGCTCTCGGCTGGGAAATCGAAGACGTGGTCGAGAAGAGAGAACCGATTATTTCTAAGGTTGAGCGGAAAACAGAGTATGTGCATATAGCCCCGGGAGATGTGGCCGGGTGCCGTCATACTGCCAGGGTTTACTGCGGGGGTAAAGAGGTCCTCTTCCTGGAGCATCCCCAGCAGGTCAGCCCGGAAGCAGAAGATGTCAGGACAGGAGACTACATCACGATTGACGGGGATCCGCCGCTCAAACTGGCCATCGAACCGGAGATTCCCGGCGGCGTCGGCACCGTGGCTATCGCCGTAAATATGATTCCCCTGGTTGTAAACGGCCCCCGCGGGCTGGTGACGATGGCGGATCTGCCTGTCCCGCGCAGACTGCCCGACTTGATCAGGTAGGGCGGATTTTATTCGCCCGCAGGATCGGGCTCCGTTGTTCGCCCTATAACCGCCCTGTTTTTCTACATAGAGAGAAAATATGAAAGTCCTCCCACAGTAATGAGCCATAATATAGTTGTGAGGTGATCGCTATGGCCCCAAAATGCCTTGAGGGCGCCTGGGTAGAGATCCATTACATTGTTTTGGACCCCGCATCACGCCCCGGGGATCTTCCCCCCGAAACCCGCAAGGTCCCCCTGGAATGCCGGATGAACGGCTGGGCGCTCAGCGCAAAAGAGATCGGCCGGGAGGTGGAGATCCGGACCCCGGCGGGGCGCATCGTCAAAGGCGCACTTACCCGGATCAATCCCGGTTATGAGCACACTTTCGGACTCGCGGTGCCGGAGCTTTCCGGTATCGGCGCAGAGCTGCGCAGCTTGCTGAAGGAAGGGGAGCGCTGATGTCGCGAGATCTTTCCTATGAAGCAGTGATGGGGCGCCGCGGCGAGATCATGAAGCGGGCTCTGGGGATCGAGTACAGTGAATTCATTCGGAGCAAAATCGCCTTCGATTATGAAGAGATGATGTGCAAGGCCGGCTATTCGCTTGACGAGGTCAGGCGGATCCAGGGCGAGACAGGCGTCGGCGGCACCCCTCTGCTGGAACTAAAAAACATTACCCGCCTCGTCCGCCGGAGTTCACCCAAAGGTTACGGCGCGAGAATCCTGATTAAGGATGAGGCGGCCAACCCCTCGGGCAGCTTCAAGGACAGAAGAGCCAGTGTATCGGTTTACCATGCTGCTAAGCTGGGTTATCCGGGCGTGTTGGCCGCTACCAGCGGCAATTACGGCGCTGCGGTGGCCTCTCAGGCAGCCATGCGCAACCTGCGCTGCATCATCGTCCAGGAGGTTTTCGACTCTCGCGAGGTAGGGCAGCCCGAAATCATTGAAAAGTCCCGAAAGTGTGAGGCCTACGGGGCCGAAGTGGTCCGATTGAGCGTAGGCCCTGAACTGTTCTACCTGGCCCTGATCTTGCTTGAAGAGACGGGGTTTTTTAATGCTTCCCTATATAGCCCCTTCGGTATCTCCGGGGTGGAGACCCTGGGAGCCGAGCTGGTGGAACAGGTTCGGGAGAGCTACGGCAAAGACCCGGCCTATATCGTGGTCACCCATGCCGGGGGCGGCAACGTTACCGGGACGGCCCGGGGCGTACATCGGGCGGGGGCTGCAGATTCGCGGATTATCGGGGCCAGTGTGGACCTATCGGGCCTGCATATGGCTTCAGACACCGATTTTAACAGAAAGTCATTTACTACCGGCCATACCGGGTTCGGGGTTCCTTTTGCCACATGGCCCGACCGTACCGATGTGCCGAAGAACGCCGCCCGGCCGCTGCGCTATCTGGACCGCTACGTTACCGTGACCCAGGGTGAGGTCTTTTACGTCACCGAGGCGCTGGCTCAGGTGGAGGGGCTGGAGAGGGGGCCAGCGGGGAACACTTCTCTGGCGGCGGCCATCCCGCTGGCCCGGGAACTGCCCGAAGACGAGATTGTAGTTGTCCAGGAGACAGAGTACACCGGGGCGGGCAAACATCCCCAGGCTCAGCTGGATTTCGCCAGGCATAACGGGATTGTAGTGAAGCGGGGTGATCCGCAAGAGAATGTGCCCGGCAAGGCCATCGTCATCCCCGAGCATTTCTCGCAGCTGGGCATGGTCGAGATGGATCTGGGGCGGATGCGCCGCTCCTATATTAGAAACGCGGTGGGAAGAAGCGGAGTCAAGGTGATCACCGGGGAAGAGCTGCGTTTTCTGGCCGCGGAGACGAAAGAGACGGAAGCCTTCGTCGCCGCGGTATTAAAAGAGATGGGGGAGGTGGCAATCGATGGGCGTTGACGGAGGGACGGGGTACGCGTCTAGATCTGATTTTGAAGAGAGGCGCAAGCATCTGGCCGGGCTGACCGATGATCAGCTCAAGGAAAGGTTCTGGAAACTGGCCCGGGAGATTATGGAGCCGTTGGCGGAACTGGCTTTTAGCCATACTTCTCCCGCTATCGAGCGCTCTGTCGTTTTGCGGATGGGTTTTTCCAGCCTGGAAGCTCAAGCCATCGTCTACGCCGCTGAAAAAAGAGGCTGGCTCGGCAGGGGCGTAGGCCGGTTTATTCTTGAATACGCTGCGGCTAAAGGGATCGACTACCTGGAGGCCGGGCGGGGGCTGGCCGCCGGTGAAGGCTGGGCTGAACTCGCTGAAATGCTGGGGGGTGGGGAGGAGTGGTGAGAAGTAAGGAACAATCTAACGACGGGGGAAATAGCTACCGGCTCGAACCGGACAGGAAGATCGACATCCATGAAATTTTAAAAGATCTGGCTCATTACCGGCCGCGCCGTTCGGGCTGGACCTGGCGAAAACGGCAGCAGGGGCAGCAGGTGGGCCCCTTTATTTACAGCGAGACGGCGGAGCCGCTGGAGCGGGCTGTCCCTCTGCCTGCGGCCAGGTATTTCGGCTTGATTGATCCCCAGCCCGACAATGTCATCACTACAGAGATCGCCTCGGGCAGGTTTGAAGACGACATCAGGCGCATGCGTATGGCCGCCTGGCATGGCGCCGATCACATCATGGTGATCCGCACCACCGGACAGAGCCATATTGACGGCTTACTCGAAGGCACCCCCGAAGGGATCGGCGGTATCCCCATCACCCGAAAGCAGCTCCGGGCAACGCGCAAAGCGCTGGACCTCATCGAAGACGAGGTGGGACGCCCCATCAATTTTCACTCCTACGTTTCAGGCGTGGCCGGACCGGAAATTGCCGTGCTCTTTGCCGAAGAGGGGGTCAACGGGGCCCATCAGGATCCCCAATACAACGTGCTCTACCGCAACGTGAATATGCAGCGCTCCTTTGTGGATGCCGCTGTGGCTAAAAAGATCATGGCCGCAAGCGGCATGCTCCAGATCGACGGCGCCCACAACGCCAATGCCACCGCCCGCGAGGCCTGGAAGGTGATGCCGGAGCTTTTGGTGCAGCACGCTATTAACTGCGCCTTTTCGGAGATGAGCGGGATGGAGAAGGGGGATATTGCTCTTTCCTCGGTGCCGCCCACAGCGCCCCCGGCGCCGGCGCTGGCCTACGACCTGCCCTATGCCGTCTGCCTGCGCTGGCTCTTCTCGGACTACAAGATCCGGGCTCAACAGAATACACGCTACATCGAATCCGACACCCGCGAAGCCACGGTGACGCATGTGCTGAACCTGCTTGTCTCGCGGCTCACCTCGGCCCATGTGCAGAGCACCATCACCCCCGACGAGGGGCGCAATGTGCCCTGGCATTACAACAATATCGCCGCCGTGGAGACCGCCAAGCAGGCTCTTCTGGGTTTGGACGGTTTGCAGGAGATGGTGGAGATAAAGAAAGAGGGCCCGCTGCCGGCAAAAGTGCGGGAGATGGCCGAGAGGGCGGTTCTTTTCTTGGAGGAGATAAAAGAGAAAGGCTACTTCAGCGCAGTGGCCGAAGGACTTTTCGTTGATTCCGGCGAATATCCCGAAATCCACGGTGACGGCATTGCCCGCGACCCCAACGGGGGTGTGGCCGCGGGCAGCATCGTCAAGAGGGAACCGGGCTACTATGCTCCCGTGTGCCGGCATTACGGGCTGAACAACCTGCCCGGCGACCCGGCGCGACCCTGCGAACTCATCGGCGGCTGCACCCTGTGCCGCCCTGAGAAGATCGTCTATATCGATGAGCTGGACCCCGAGGATAACGTAGGCCGCCGGCTGGCGGAGAGGGAAGAGCGTCTCGGCGACGGTGAGATCAGGCCCGAGGTGGAGTGGGCCGGCGATGGTATTATCACCTGTACCTTATTTATCCCCGAGCCGGAGACGCTGGCTGAGTATGCCGCCCTGGAGATGGCTGCAAAGATGGGGCTGCAGGAGCCCGAGGTGATCCATAAACGGGTAATCCATCCCTCGGAGGGGACCCTGGTGGAGCTCAAGGGGATCATGCCTTTTTCTGTCGACCGCGCCGCGCTTCAGATTCCAGAGAAGCCGCAGATTCTCTCAGAGGACGAGGTCAGGGCGGAGGTGGCGGAGCGCCCCCTGAAGGTGGTCTGCGGGACCGTGGGTGAAGATGAGCACTCTGTAGGCATGCGCGAGATCATCGATATCAAACATGGCGGCATTGAGGGCTTCGGGATCAAGGCTCTCTATCTGGGGACCTCGGTCCCGGTGGAGAAGATGATCGATGCGGCTATCGAAGAGGACGCCGGCGCCATTCTCATCTCGACCATTATCAGCCACGCGGATATCCATCGGAAGAACATGGAGCGCCTGGTGCAGCTTGCCGTGGAGAAAGGAGTGCGCGACAAGTTCATCCTTGTCGGCGGAGGCACCCAGGTGAACAATGACCTGGCCTTCGAGGCGGGCATGGACGCCGGCTTCGGCCGCGGGACCAAAGGGATTGAGGTGGCCTCCTTTCTCATCAAAAAGCGACGCGAAAAGAGATAGTTAGTTACTCTGGTGCCTGGCACCAAAGTAACTAACTTTTAGAGAAGAGAGTAGCTGTATGAAGGTAGATCTGCTCGTAGCGGAAATCGGGAGCACCACCACTCTGGTGAGCGCTATCGGCCTGGAGCCGCCGCGGCTCTTGGGACAGGGCTTTGCACCCACGCTGCAGCCCGGCGGTGATGTCACTGCAGCCCTGGAGCTGGCTGTGGCCGATCTTTCTGCCGGCTTGGGCGTAAAAGAGCTTGACTGGGGCCTGTTTATGGCCGCCTCCAGCGCCGCCGGGGGTCTTTCCATGAGTGTGCACGGCCTTGTCTTCGAGATGACGGTGAAGGCGGCCCGCGAGGCAGCCCTGGGCGCAGGCGCTGTGGTCAAGATGATCACCGCCGGCAAGATGACGACGGCCGACCTGGAGCAGCTGCGCCGGATTAGCCCGAAGATGATTCTACTGGCGGGCGGGGTGGATTATGGGGAGAAAGAGACCGCTCTTTACAACGGGGTGCTTATCGCCGGGCTGAAGCCGGCGGCGCCGGTGGTCTACGCCGGCAATGTCGCCGCCCGCGAAGAGCTGGCCGCGATCTTTTGCGAGGCCGGGGTGAAGGCCTACTTTGTGGACAATGTTTACCCCCGGGTGGATGAGCTGGAGGTGGAGCCGGCCCGCCGGGTGATCCAGGAGGTTTTCGAGGAACATATCGTTACCGCCCCGGGGATGAACCGCATCCGGAGCATGGTCGGCGGCCCAATCCTGCCTACCCCCGGCGCGGTCATGGAGGCCTGCAGGCTGCTCCAACCGCTCCTGGGCGACCTCTGTGCCGTCGATGTGGGCGGCGCCACCACCGATGTGCACTCTGTGGCAAAGGGCAGCCCCGAGATCCAGGCTATCCTGGAGAGTCCCGAGCCGCCGGCCAAGCGCACGGTGGAAGGCGATCTGGGTATACATGTAAACGCTAAAAATATAGCCGGGCTCGTGGACGAAAACCTGGAGCGCGATCTGGGTTTCAACCCTGCGCCTGTTCTGGAAAAGATGCAAGTAATCCCCGAAAGTGAGCAGGAGATTGCGCTGGTACAATATCTGCGGGACGCCGCCTGCAAGATGGCCTTCAAGCGTCACGCCGGCAGGATAAAACACCTTTACGGGCCCGGCGGGCGGATTACCGTTGCTTCGGGCAAAGACCTTACCGGCGTGAAGACGATTATCGGCACCGGGGGACCGCTGACCCGTCTGCCGGGCGGCAGGGATGCGCTGGCCGTTCTGGCCGGGGGGCAAGGCTATGGCCGCGAACTCTATCCCCAGTCGGCACAGGTCGCTCTCGACCGCCGCTATATTATGGCTAGCTGTGGGGTGCTGGCGAGGCGCTATCCCGAAGCGGCGATCTCATTACTTCTGGAGAGTCTGGAGCTGAAAGCATGACTTTTCCCCGACTGATCATTGATGGGCAAAAAATTGAACATAACACCCGGCTGGTGGCCGGCCTTTTAGAAGAGCAGGGGCTGCGCCTGGTGGGGGTGGCCAAGGGGACGGCGGCGCACCTTGATGTAGTCGGGGCGATGGTCAAAGGAGGCGCCGCAGCGATAGGCGACTCCCGCATCGCCAACCTGGCCCGGATCAGGGAGTGGGGTTACCAGGGTGAGACCGTCCTGCTGCGTGCTCCCGGCCCCTCGCAGTGTGCCGCCGCTGTAACATACGCCCATACCAGCCTGAACTCAGAGGTGGGCACGGTGCGCCGTCTGGGCCAGGCGGCCCTGCAGGCGGGGCGGATCCACAATGTCATCCTCATGGTGGACCTGGGCGACTTGCGTGAAGGGGTCACCGCGGAGCAGGCTGCGGAAGCGGCGCAGGCGATGGAGAAGGCGCCCGGCATCCGCCTGGCCGGCATCGGCCTCAATATGGCTTGCTACGGCGGGGTCATCCCCACGGTGCGGACCATGGAGCTGCTTCTGGAGGTCAAAGCGCAGGTGGAGCTCCGCATCGGCCGGGCGCTGGAGCGCATTTCCGGGGGGACCTCGGCGAATTTAAAAATGGTTCTGGAGCGGCAAGTGCCGCCGGGCGTCACAGAGCTGAGAATAGGCGAGGGCATTCTTCTCGGCAAAGAGGCAGTAAACAGGGGGCCCATTCCGGGCTGTTTCGATGATGCTTTTTTGCTCCAGGCCGAGGTCATCGAGCTGCAGCGGAAGCCCTCTATACCCTGCGGGGAGATCGGGCAGGATGCTTTCGGCAATGTGCCCCATTTCGAGGACAGGGGGCTGAGAAGGCGCGCTCTCATGGCTGTGGGCCGCCAGGATGTTGATCCTGGAGGGCTTATCCCCCTGCTGCCGGGTATCGAAATCCTGGGCGCCTCTTCAGACCATCTCATCTGTGACGTCGAGGAGGCGGCCTCGCCCGTCAGCGTGGGCGACATCCTCGAATTCAGGCTCACTTACGGTGCTCTCCTCCGGGCCGGCACCTCGCCCTATGTAACCAAAACAGCCCTCTAATCTGCCACAGGGACAGGCACTTCACTTTGGCAGGTCTCTCCAGCTAGAG
Source organism: uncultured Syntrophomonadaceae bacterium (assembly GCA_964596845.1). GTDB lineage: Bacteria > Bacillota > Dethiobacteria > DTU022 > DTU022 > JAAZIN01. The sequence goes on from CAZQVX010000003.1 coordinate 24,642, forward strand.
GG
>CAZQVX010000004.1:0-5169 GCA_964596845.1 uncultured Syntrophomonadaceae bacterium
TAGTTTCGGGTATGGACATTAACATGATGGGGATGCAGGATATCTCCGGCCGGGCAATAGTAATCAATGCAGCCGGAAAAAGGGCTGATGAGATCCTGCAGGAGCTGGATAACCGGCTCTAAGTGCAGTGAAAATCGGGGGCTGTCGACGATTCAGCCCCCGATAGCGTTTATCCAGCCCTATCAGCCGTGTAGCCGCTGTTCCGGCGCAGTGCGCAGGACAGCCCCTTCCGCTGTCGGGGGGCTGATCCCCCAGATCTCTTTAGCGTAGCCGGCAATGGTCTCATCGCTGGAAAATTTACCGGCATGGGCTATATTCTCTATGCTCATTTTAAGCCAGCGCTTTCTATCCCTGAAAATCTCATCCAACATTTTTTGGGCCTCGACGTAATCCAGCAAATCTTTTAAGACCAGGTAATCGTCATTATCGGTAATCAATGAGTCGTAGATGGGGACAAACATATCCCGGCCCGCCGGCAAAAAGCCGCTGACCAGCTGTTCCACAACCTCTTTAATCCGGGGCTCCCGGGCGCAGAGCCCTGCAGCGCTGTAGCCCTCCCGGTGGCAGCGCATCGCCCCGGCAGATTCCAAACCGAAGATGAAGATGTTTTCCCGGCCCACCGCCGCGGCAATTTCGACGTTAGCCCCATCCATAGTCCCCATGGTGACAGCGCCATTAAGCATGAATTTCATGTTGCCTGTCCCCGAGGCCTCTTTGCCGGCGGTGGAGATCTGCTCACTGACATCGGCGGCAGGTATGATCTTCTCAGCCAGGGAGACAGAGTAATTTTCGAGGAAAACCACTTTTAGTTTACCGTTAACCCGGGCGTCGCTGTTGATGACGCCGGCAAGGGTGTTGATGAGCTTGATGATCCGCTTCGCCAAAAAATAATTGGGGAAGGCTTTGCCGCCGAAGATAAATGTCCGCGGGGCCATCTCTAAGTTCGGATTCTCGAGCAGCCGGTTATAGAGGCAGAGAATCTGCAGAGCGTTTAAGAGCTGCCTCTTATATGCGTGCATCCGTTTTACCTGAACATCGAAGATGGAACGGGGATCTACCTCCCAGCCCGAGCGCTCCCGGATTATCTTTGACAGCGCAGTTTTGTTCTGCTGCTTGACCTGAAAGATCTTTTCCTGAAAAGCAGCATCGCTAGAGAGCTCTTCCAACTGAAGCAGGCGCCCGGGATTGCCGATCCATTCAGGGCCTATGGTCTCTGTAACCAGGGCGGCCAGAAGGGGATTGGCTTGAAGCAGCCAGCGGCGGTGGCTGATCCCGTTTGTCTTGTTGTTAAACCTCTCGGGATATATTTCATAAAATTCTTTCATCTCTCGCTGTTTTAAAATTTCTGTATGCAGCCTGGAGACACCGTTGATACTGTGGCTGCCCACAATGGCCAGGTGGGCCATCTTGACATTCCCGTCGGCGATGATGGCGGTGCGCTGCTCTTTGTCCTTGCTGCCTGGAGTAAACCGGGGCAGTTCAGACCGGAAGCGCCGGTCGATCTCCTCTACGATCTGGTAGATGCGGGGGAAAAGAGGCGCAAATATATCCACGGGCCACATCTCCAGCGCTTCGCTCAGCGTGGTGTGGTTCGTATAAGAGATGGTCCGGCCGGTAATATCCCAGGCTTCATCCCAGCCCATCCCCTCTTCGTCGATGAGAATCCGCATCAGCTCAGGGACGGCCAGCACGGGATGGGTATCGTTTACATGCACAGCCGCCAGGTGATGGAAGTTTTTCAGGGTGCCGTATCTTTTCTTGTAAAGCCTGGCGATGCTCTGCAGCCCGGCGGAAACAAGAAAATATTGCTGCTGCAGCCGCAAGGCCTTTCCTTCGCGGCTGGAATCGTCGGGATAGAGAAGTTCGCTGATTTTCTCCAGCCGGTGCTTGTATTCAAGAACATTGTGATAACAGTCCAGACCACGGCAGCCCCGGGTCAAATCGACCAGGGCCGGTTCGGCGCTCCAGAGGCGCAGCGTGTTCACCGTATTATTCTTGTAACCGATTACCGGCTGATCGTAGGGGACCGCCAGCACTGAATCGTAATTCTCGTGATGAAAGAGCAGCCGCCCCCCGGCCAGTTCTGTTCTCACCCGGCCGCCGAACCTGATCTCTACCGCCTCTTCAGGCCGCCGCGTTTCCCAGACGTTACCACCGCGGAGCCAGTCCTCAGGCACTTCGACCTGCTCTCCCCCGGAGAGCACCTGCTCAAAAAGCCCATAGCGGTAGCGGATCCCGCAGCCGTGGCCGGGCAGCCCCAGCGAAGCCAGCGAGTCGAGAAAACAGGCTGCCAGACGCCCCAGACCGCCGTTGCCCAGACCGGCATCGGGCTCTGCAGTCAAGGCCTCACCCAGATCCAGGCTGAGTTCATCCAGCCCTTCACGGCAGATCTCCAGCACACCCAGATTGAGCAGGTTATTTTCCAGCAAACGCCCTAGCAAAAATTCCATTGAAAAGTAGTAAACTTTTTTGGCGCCGCTGTCCCGGTAGGACCGGTTAGTGTCAATCCAGTGCGCCGCCGCCTCTTCACGCACCATGCCGCCCAGCGTCTGGTAGATGCTTTCAGAGGTAGCCGCAGCGATATCCTGGCCGTGTGTCTGCCGAAACCTTTGAATAAAATTATGCTTAAACTGTTCTTTATTCTTAAACATCGATTTCTCCCCTAGACAGATTCATTCTTAAAAAAGTGTCTCGTGCATATATTAAAACATAATTTATCAAATAAATTAAGAGTTAACTTTTGTTAAGTAAGAAGTTTGTGTGACTTTAAACTAACCTAAAGTTTAATCGGTTTTATAACACTGCCCTGCAAGCCGGGCGCCGCCTCTCTTTCACCTGATCCCTTGTTATATTCTTGCAATTTTTATCATGAAAGAGTAAGATCCGAAGGGATCGTCCGCTCTTAGAATAATTGCAGGGGTGGACGGTTTAAAGCAGGCCGGGTTGTATAACCGGGCCCGCCGGAGGAAGTTTTCGTGAAAAACAATAACGGTAAAATGCTCCTGCTGCTGCTGGCGGGTGCGCTCATGTTGATGGCCGGCTGTCTTAAAGGCTCTTTACCGCCCGCAGAAAAAAGTGACCGCATCGAGGTGGTGGCCACAATTTTCCCCCTGGCTGATATTGCCGGCTGCCTGGGCGGAGAAAAGGTAACCGTAACCTGCCTCATTCCAGCGGGAGCCAGCCCGCATACTTTCGAGCCCACTGCGGATCAGGTCAGAAGGTGCTCCCGCGCTGATCTTCTGCTCTGCATCGGCGGCGGGCTGGACGACTGGGCGGTAAAAACAGCTTCTATCGGCGCGGAGCGCCTGCTCATCCTGAAACTGGCCGATGCCGCACTGCAGCAGGGCTGGACGCCGCCGGAGGAGCCCCCTTTTGAACAGCAAGCCGGTGAACCCCTGAACCCCCATCTCTGGCTGGATCCTCTTACGGTGAGGGATTATCTCTGCCCGGCGCTGGCCCGGGCCATGGTGAAGGCCGACCCGCAAAACGAAAGTTTTTACCGGGCCAACCTGGCGGCATACCAGCGCGAACTGACTGCCCTTGACGAGGCGATCTGCGCAGACCTGGGCCCCGTATCCGAAAAAAGTTTTATTTCTATCCATGCCGCCTGGGGCTATTACGCCGCCAGGTATGGGCTGGATCAGGCTGCGGTGATCACCGATTTCCCCGGTCAGGAGCCGTCGGCAGCCTGGATGACCGGACTGGTTGATCTTTGCCGGACCCGGGGCGTCGGGGTGGTCGCAGCAGAACCCCAGCTTTCACCCGCCGCGGCAGAGATGATCGCTAGTGAGATTGACGGCCGGGTAATTTTGCTTGATCCCCTTGGCGGCTCTGATCTGCCGCAAAGGGATAGCTACCTGAATTTAATGCGTTACAATACGGCGGTGTTAAAAGATGCTTTCTCAGAATAGCTGCGGCCCCGCTGTCTCCGCCGCGGGGCTTACAGTCAAAAAAGGCGCTGCTGTTGTGCTCCAGGAGATCACCTTTGAAGTATCCCAGGGGGAGATGATCGGCATTATCGGCCCCAACGGGGGGGGCAAGACTACTCTCCTGCAGACGCTGCTGGGGCTGATCAGGCCCTTTGCCGGCCAGGCCAGGCTCCTCGGCTGTCCGACGGAGCGGCTCGGTCCGGTCAGGGATAAAATCGGCTATATTCCACAGCATCGGGCTTATGACCGGCGTTTTCCTCTTCTGGCTGCCGACGTTGTCAGAACCGGATGCTACACGGCCCGGACCCTGCTGCGCCCTCTAAAAATGGAGGAGAAGAGGGCTTGCCGCGAGATGCTGGCCGCGGTGGATGCGCTTCATCTTGCGGAGCGGCCTTTCGGGGATCTGTCGGGCGGTGAGCAGCAGCGGGTGCTTCTGGCCCGGGCCCTGGTCCGGCGTCCGGCGCTGCTGTTTCTGGATGAGCCCATCACCGGCCTGGACCAGGGCGTACAGCGTCTTTTTCTGGAGCTGCTTCGCCGGCTGCACCGGGATTACCGGTTGACTGTGCTGCTGGTATCGCATGACCTTGTTTCGCTGTCCGCTTTTGCGGACCGGCTTCTCTGCATCAACCGCACCATGCACATCCATGGTGAACCGCAGCAGGTTCTGCGCAGTGCCGCCCTGAAGAGGGCCTACCGCTGCTCTTACGATCTGCTGGAGATGGCTTCTGAACGCGAGGAGGCCCCCCACTGATGGCGGAGATGCTCTCCTACGGCTTCATGCAGCGGGCCCTTCTGGCTGCCGTTATGGTAGGCACACTCTGCTCGGCGGTGGCTTTCTTTGTCGTTTTAAAGCGACTCTCTTTCCTCGGGGTGGGCATCTCGCACACCGCCCTGGGCGGGATTGCCCTGGGACTGGTCACCGGGGTAAGCCCTTTCTGGTGCGGCACCGCTTTTGCTCTGGGGACCGCGCTGGCCACCGGCTATATCAGCAGGCGGGGCCGCCTCTACGAGGATACGGTGATCGGGATCTTTTTTGCCGCCGGGATGGCCTTCGGCATTGCCCTGCTCAGCAGTCTAAAGGGCTATTACCCCGAGATATTTTCTCTTCTTTTCGGGAACATCCTTTCCGTTTCAGGCCCGGAACTGAGGCTGCTGGCCCTGGTAATGGCTGTTGTGCTCATTTTTATCGCTCTTTTTTTTAAAGAGCTGCTGGCGATCTCCTTTGATGAAGAGACCGCCC
>CAZQVX010000004.1:5269-7600 GCA_964596845.1 uncultured Syntrophomonadaceae bacterium
TTGATGGCCCTGTTGTTTCTGATTTCTCTTCTGCGGCGTCCGCTGATAAACCGCCACTAGGGCATCCGCAGGCAGGGATGGAACTGCGCGGGCCCCACGATTGCAAAAAAATACAGGGGGGGAACCCCTGTATAAAATATATATAGTGTAGGAGGTTAGGTTTGCAGTTTTAACTTGTAGTTATTATATTCGACGACGGCTAAAAAAATCCTTCTGAGTTATAAAAAATTTTTTATTGGGTTAATAATCCTACTATTCCGTCCAATGCCCGCTGTATATTTCGAAAGAATTTTCTCCTGATCATAATATAGGCAAATCCGGACACACTATAGGTAACAGAGGTCTGTTACGGCCGGACCCAGGTTGCAGCGGGGTCAAAAGGCTTTGCTGCAGCCGGCCAAAGGTTGCTCACAGGTCCCGGAGGGGGCTTGTGATCAGCCGGCGGGAAGATCGTAACGGGTTCTTAAGGGCTCTGTTATAGTCAAGACGATTATAGCAGGGTCTGCCGGGATCTGTTGCGGTCGAGCGAAGATCGGTACAGGTTCTTTAATACTTACCGCTTCTGGAAACTACACCGGGATGGGCAGCGGTCACCTGACCGTTGCCGGTTCCAAAAAGGATCTCTACCGGTCGGGCAAAGGTTGGTTCCGGTTCCAACTGCGGTGTGCTGCAGCTTTACAGCTGCAGTGGGCTGCATCGGGATGGGGATCAGCCGGCGCGAAGGTCGGAGCAGGCTTCTGTTTTTGTTTTCTATCCCCTTTTTCCCAACCCGGATTTTCTTGCCCTTTTTTGCTTCCTGGATGATAATAATAGTAGACTAATCTGATCTGGAAAGGCGCAGGAACTTTTCTACGGGTTGAGAGTCTTTACATACAAAGGGGGTACTGAAAATGAGCATGACTAAAAAGAGAAGCCGGCGTCTTCTGCTGTTTCTAACCCTGCTGTGCATCTGGACAGCGGTTGCGGCCGGATGTGGAGCGGCCTCAAATAAACAAGCGGGGGGAGATTTCAGCGCGCCGCCCAGGGGCGCAGAAGGGGAGTCCTGGAATATTGATCCCCAGTATTCAGAAGCCGACGGGGAACAGTCAAAGGAAGCCGTTCTATCCCAGGCTAAATCGCGTTTTCTCATCCGCCAGGGTTCCCTGACGCTGACAGTCTCCGATGCGCGCGAAGCAGCGGGGCAGGTTGAGCAGATGGCTGAAGCCGCCGGCGGCATTGTCAGTGAATCCAATGTCTACGAATTTCGAGAAGGGCACCATTCGGCTGAGCTGACCCTGCGCATCCCTGAGACCCGCTTTGACAACTTCATGGTCCGGCTGCAGGAACTTGGGGAGGCTTCGAATGTCCGCAAGAGCAGTGAGGATGTCACCCTGCCCTACCTGGATCTGGAAACAAGGGTGGAAAACCTGAAAGCCGAGGAAGAGCGGTTGCGGGAGATCCTGGAGAAAACCCACACCGTAGAGGAAATTTTGCAGGTTGAACGAGAACTGTCCCGGGTGCGCAGTGAGATCGAGCTTAAAACCATGACTTTTACCCACCTGCAGGATCAGGTGGCCCTCTCAACAATTGAGCTCTACATCGGCGAAGAGGTCATCGGCAGCCAGACCATCTCGCAAAAACCCTTTGCTAATATGGGGAAACGATTGAAGGATGCCTTTTTCCGCAGCATCAATTTTCTGTCGTCGGCAGCCGCCTTCATCCTGGTCGCCTTAACGACACTGCTGCCGGCGCTGATCATCATTGCTCTATTCTTGCTGATTATTTTCCGGCTGCTCCGGGCGATCCGTAATCGCAGAAAAGGTGTTCCGCCCGGCGGACAGCCCCCGGCAACGACACAATGATTTTTGAACGGCAGTCCCGGTTCGAAAAGAGGAAAAGGGTGCTTTTTTACCTTTTTCCTCTGCTTTCGGGGCTGGCTCTCATCCCTGCTTTTCCTCCCTGCGAGCAGGCCTGGCTGGCCTGGCCGGCCCTGATTCCCTTTATCTGGTTCTGTCTGCAGGCCGCGCCGCGCCAGGCTTTCTGTGCCGGCTTACTCTTCGGGGCGCCGCTGCACCTCTACCTGAATCTCTACCTGAGCGGCGTCCTTTTCGGCTACCTGTCACAAGGACTGGCCGTCACCGCGATGATCCTGCTTGTGGCGATCTTGTGCTTTTTCAGCGCCCTCTTTGCCCTGGGGGTGAGCTATGTCCGCTTCTTGAAAAACCCCCTTGCGCAGGCAGCGGCCATTCCGGCGCTGTGGGTGCTGGTGGAATTTTTGCGTTCTCGGGGTTTTCTCAGCTACACAGTAGGTTTTCTCGGTTACACCCAGTGGCGTTTTCCGGCGGCTCTGAA
>CAZQVX010000004.1:7700-12486 GCA_964596845.1 uncultured Syntrophomonadaceae bacterium
GAGCTGGTCCTGTGGCCGGAAACGGTGGCCACCCTGCGCATGAAAGAGGGGCTGCCCCCGCACCCCGGTGAAATGGTGCGCCTGGCTGAAGAACTGGATGTAAGCATACTTTACGGGGCTCAGCTTTACATTGAAAAAGCGCTGTACAATTCCATGATCCTGCTCTCACCCGGCCAGAGCGAAACCCAGGTCTATCACAAGCAGCGCCTGGTTCCCTTTGTGGAATATTTTCCGCTGGAGGGCCTGCTCAATAAAATACTGGGTCTTGATTTTACCCTCGGCAGTTACCGCGCCGGGGATAAGCTGACCCTGTTCTACCACCGGGGGATCCCCCTCGCCGGAGCGATCTGCTTTGAATCCTACTTCGGCAGTTATACGCGCCTTCTGGCACGCCTGGGAGGGCGGCATCTCTTTGTGGCCACAAATGACGCCTGGTTTGGAGAGACTATCGGCCTGGAGCAGCATGCCCAGGTCGCCGCCCTGCGAGCCGGTGAAATGGGGACCGGGGTGACCCAGATCGCCAACAGCGGCATTTCGATTTCTTTCGATTACAAAGGGCGGGAACTGCTGCGCACAGAAAAGTCAGAGCGAGGTTACCGTATCCTGCCGCTCGACCTGGCGCGGCGGTCCACATTTTACCGATGGGCCGGCGATTTTTTGCCCGTTATCTGCCTGCTTTTTCTGGCCGGCTGTGCCGTCGCGGCAGCACGGCGGGCTAAATGCCTTTCACGATCACCAGCGGTGTGCCGGCGTCGGAAGATCCGCTGACCAGATCGGCCAGGCTGGCGATAACATCTTCCAACCGACGCGGGGTAGTCCCTTCAGAGGCTTCTTCACTGCTGACGGGCAGATTCTCTTTTTTCTCCTGCAGCAGCTTTTCAATTTCAGCGGCGCTTTTGCCCTCTTCATGAAAGTAATAATCGGCCAGAAACTTATACTTGACCCCCCCACGGCTGCGGTTCAAACCCCCGGTGGCGGCAAAAGCCGATTTGGGATCGGCAAGTTCGTAAATTCCGGTAGTGGGATCACAATAGGCCCCGTCTCCGTAGATCATGACCTCGGCGTGAATTCCATATCTCTCCCGGATCAATCGCTGCAGCGCATCAACTATTCTTGAACCTTCCCGGGGAGCCAGTTTTATCTTTTCACTGGTGGATATGTTGCTGCCGAGGAGGCCCCATTCTGAATAGGCTTCGCCGCTGTTGCACATCTCCTCCAGGGTAATACAGCGCGGGTAGCGAGAGCTGATGGCAGCCCTGGTTTTAGCGCGAGAATGGATATCTGCGGCGATGACCCCGTCGGGGTAAAAATCAAGGATGCGCAGGGGATCATTGCAAAGGAAAATCCGGGGCACTGCACCGGTCTTGCTGATGATCTCCCGATAAAAACTAATATAGTCGATGCCGGTAACGGGATGAGGGAAGAGCCGTCCATCAAGATCCTCCAGCGCAATCACATCCTTACCCAGCGATGCGGCAAATTCAGGATCGATCACCTGGTTGCCCACTTCGTCGCAGGGAAAGGAAAACTGCACGACGACCTCGCCTTTGGGTACAGCCAAAGCCAGGCCCCGCAAAACCAGGGCAAAGCGGTTGCGGCTGGCTATAGGGAAAACAACGCCAAGCCGGCTTCCGGGGTCAAGCTGCAGCTTCTTACCGGCCTCTCGAGCCACATCGGCTGTGGTCACATAATTGTTCTGAGCGCGGGCCACCACAGATTCTGTGATGCAAATGATATCCCCGTTTTCCAGCAGCCCATCCCGGTAACAATGGCCAAGCTGCTCCAAAGCCGCTTGCACAATATCCGTCCCGGGAACAATAACCCCCATCTTCACGCCAAAGGCCAGCGGTCCGATATAATCAGGCATTTTAGCCAAGGATCAAATCTCCTTTCCCCAGGTGCGGGCGGAATTTAACTGCAACTTCTCTGTTTGCAGCAGCATTTTTTGCGCCTCCAGATAATCGGTCCAGGTGTTGATGTTAAAAAAGGAGCTGTTGCCGGGATCTAAACGCGATATCTCGGAGAACCCGATGTATTTCACCTTGATTTTATCATAAAATGCCGTAACTTTGCATTCACCCTGCTCAATTTGCCTCTGGATCAGATCGATGCAGGAGCGGCGGTAATAGGCATGCAGCGGCTGGTAGTAGCTGCCGATCCGGGGGACAACAACGTCATAATGCGGGGCGAAGTCAGCCATGTAGCGAACCAGATCGAGGTTGATGAAAGGCATGTCACAGGCGGTAACGAACTGGTAGGGTAAGGGGGAAAGGCTTAACCCGGCGTGAATACCCCGCAGAGGCCCCTTGGAAAGCCCTGTCAGAATGTCGCCGGTCAGCTTGACAGGAAGATGGGTAAAAAGATCCTGCCGGTCGGTCACTACCGTGATCTGTCCAAATAGCAAACGCAAGCGGTTGACGATGATCTCGATAAGCGATGAGCCGCCCAGTTCCAGAAAAGGCTTGGGGCAGCCCAGACGCTTACTGTCGCCTCCGGCAAGGATAATCGCCCCGCCAGGCCGGGAGCAGCTTTTCAAAATTAGCACCACCAGTTTATTTTATGGCTTCAGCCCGCTCGTTACCTGATCTATTATACCTTATTGCTGCAGAGTCATCTTCTTTATCCGACCCCGATAGCCGAGGGCGGCCATAATAGCACAAATTTCATAGAGCAGCATAAGGGGCAACGCCAGAGCCAGCTGGGTGAGGGGATCAGGCGGGGTGAGGGCTGCCGCCAGGATCAAGATGATCAGGAGGGCGTACTTGCGCCAGCGCCGCAAGGTCTGTGCCCTGACCAGATCAAGCCGGCCCAGGGCCCAGGCTACCAGCGGCAGCTGGAAAGTCGTTCCAAACAGAAGGTGAAAGGAGAAGAAAAAAGAGATATAGTCACCGATGGCCAGCTTTGCCGCCGCCCCGCTGCCTGCATAATCCAGCAAGAAATGCAGGACCAAGGGAAAAGCCACCAGGTAAGCAAAGAAAATCCCCCCGCAAAAAAGAAGGATGACTCCGGCAAACATCTGCAGGCAGGTTTTCTTCTCAAAGGGGGTCAGGGCGGGATAGATGAAGGCGATAAATTCATAGAGAATAAGAGGCGCGGTCACGACGAGGCCGGCAAGCAGGGCCAGTTTCAGCTGAGCCATCAGCGCTTCGGGGGGTGAAAAATAAACCAGGCGCAGCCCCCCCGCCGGTCGGGTCAAAACATGGCGAATGGGCGCCGCCGCAATAAAACAGATGATGGAGGCAACAAGAAACGCTGCGCCCCCCATGAGCAGGCGCCGGCGCAACTCGGCCAGGTGCTGCAGCACAGTCATAGTAGCGCCTGTATCTTTGCTCACAAATCCGGCAATGCCTCCTGCAAAAATTTAATGCCCTTCAAAGCGCTCCCGGCACAGGTACGCCCTCGCGTAAAAATTCCCGGGGTTACCCCCGGGCTCCTGGCGGGTCAACCTGCATAATCTGCTATGCTTTTTTCTGATCCTGATCCGTAGAGGCAGCGGGAGCCTCAGGCTTGCTCTTGATTCCCTCTTTCAACTCGGTAACACTTTTGCCGATGGCCCGGGCCAGCTCCGGCAGTTTGTTCGCTCCAAAAAGCAGCAAGATAGCCAGCAAGATCAGAACCAGTTCAAGGGGCCCCAGTTTACCCGGCATTTATCCCGACCTCCTTATTTGTTATTGCTCCAAAACCGCCAGATCCCGACCGGCCCGGTAACCTTCACGCCGGGCCAAAATGTCCAGATCCGTGGTATATATATCTTCCAGGCCGAGAATGATCTCCCGGCCGATCTCCTTCATAACAGCTGTTTTCAGGTAGCTCTTGCAGTGCTCGCAGATCTGGACTCTTCTTCCGGGATATTCATCGGCATGGAAATAGCCCAACCGCTGCGGATCCTTATTCCGGCAAAAAGGACATTCCAGACGGGGGAATTGCCACCGGGTGCTGCAGAAAAAGCACTCCAGGAATCGGACCCCCTCTTCATTGAGCAAGGCCATGTCAGGCTTTTGACCGCAGACCGGGCAGCAGCCTTCATTCCAGAGGCCCAGGTCGATCTCCTCTTGCACCGCTCCGGCAAAAGAGAGGTAAAAGGGGGCCAGGGCTTCCCTCACCACACCGGCCGCCAGGGCGCAATCTGCCGGCGCTGCATCATTCCAGCCCCAGGCGCCGAGCTTCTTTTCCAGCTCCCTGCGGTCCGGCAGCCTCTCCCCGGATAAAAACTGGGCCACCCGCTTTTCAGTCAGCTCTGGCTGATCCATGAGTTTGCGCAGCTGTTCCCCCTGCGGAAAGAGGCCCACATAAACCTCAATCACTTCACCCAGTATCGTTCTGAACAAAGCGGAGTCAATATGCAAACTGACCTCGCTAAGGAGATGACGGCCTTCCTGCAGCAGCCGGCGGGATTGATCCGGGCCTAAAGTAAAGGTGCTTTTAATTCGGCCGCTGTAGCGCTGCTGGAGTAAAACAATCTCCCGATAGAGGCTAAAAGGCGGCTCCTCTGCCTTTTTGTCTTGCAGGTAGCAATCGATCTCCCGATCCAGGCGCTCTTCCGTTTGATTCTGCTTTCCCAAAGTGGAATCCTCCGAAATAAAATGATTACTGCTTCTTTTCGCCATCTTCGTCGTCTTCTTCCAGGGAGATAGATTTGCCTACATCGCTGAAGGCCTCTTTGAATTCTCGAATGCCGCGGCCAATAGATCGCCCCAGCTCGGGAAGCTTGTTCGGGCCGAAAAGAAGCAAGGCTACCACAAGAACCACAAGTATTTCAGTTGGGCCGATCTGGCTGAAAGGCATG
>CAZQVX010000004.1:12586-14323 GCA_964596845.1 uncultured Syntrophomonadaceae bacterium
GGATAATGAAAGGCCAGAATAATTCGGGAAAGGGGGATAAAGATGACCGCCGCAATGGTCCAGATCCAGAACCACTTTTTCTTGAGGCGAATAGCCAGATAACCCCATACTGTTACCGCCGTAAGGGTGTGACCACTGGGAAAAGCATAGCTTTGAAGCTGATTGTCGCGGATGGGTCGATCCAAAGCAGCAACATCCTTAATCACACCGCTAAACAGACCGGACACCAGCAACACCGCCGCTCCGAAGAAGCCCAGAGGCTTGTTGACGCACCAGATCAATATCCCGAAAAAGATCATATAGAATTCGTCGTTGCCCAGGAAGGTAAAAAACTGAAAGAAGTACTCCACCGGTTTGATGGTCAGATATTGCTGAAGATAGTGAATCATATCCATGCTGCGGGTCCAGTCCCAGAAAAAATAAAGCAGTGCAGTGCACAGCAGCACAATCAACCAGCAGACAATCACCCAGAAGCTCTCCCGCCCCCGGCTTGAAGAAAAGTAGGGTTTGGTCACAGGGGGACTCTCCATACCAATTCACTCCTTTCTTCTTTTTCCTGAAAAGAAGTCTTTTCTGAACCGGCTATTTCTCTGTTAGAGCGACTTTTTCCTGCTGCCGCCTTAAACCGCCGGCAGCGGGGTCAGTTTTGATCGTCTTTCGCTTTCTTCTCTTCGTGAAGAGTCGCCGTCAGAAGCGACCTGGCCCGGGCCAGCAACTCAGGCGGGACAAAAATATCCACATCCCCCGACTGGCCGCCGACTACGCGCATAAATCCGATGAGGGGATCACCATCCTTTCTTTGCACCGGGATGGAGGCTTCCCGAAGCAGACCGCAGATAATCTCCGCCTCGAGATCGTTGACGGCCTGTATCAAAAAAACCCATTCTTTCTCCATATTCTTTCGCTCCTTTCAGCCGTTTCGCCGGCCCCCCATCCGTCTCACTTCAGGATATACCCCCCGGACCGGCCGTATGCCGGGCGGAAAAAAGTTGGGCTATTTGACGGGCAGCGTAATTAATTTTATGATCAAGCAGAAGGAGAAGGTATCATGGCTTACCACCTGAATAACTTAGCGGAGATAGCTGCAGAGGCCGGGCTGGGGCCGGCGGGCATCGCCCCCGCGGAACCCCCCGATCACCTGCGCGCCGTGCTGCAGCGGCGCCTCGACGAGGGGCGGATCACCCCTTTCGAAGAAGCTGATCCGGATATTCGGCTGAATGCGGAAAGGCTCTTGCCGGGTTGCCGCAGCATAGTCGTCGTGGGACTGCCCCTTCCCTTCGGGGAGGAAGAGGCGTCTCCCGGGGACAACCGCCCGCGGGGTGTGACAGCCCGCTGTGCCAGGGGTCCCGATTATCACCTTCTATTAACCTCCGCTGCGGAGCGTCTCTTTGCGCTGTTAAAAAAAGAAGTCCGGGCTCCGCTGAAAGGCCGGATCCTGGTCGATCGCAGCCCGCTGGTGGAGCGTGAACTGGCCCGGCTGGCCGGGCTGGGCCTGATCGGAGAGAACTGCACCTTGATTACGCCGGAGAGCGGCTCTTACACAGCCCTGGGAACGATCTTGCTCGATCTGGAGTTGGAGCATGAGGCGGCCCCGCCGGAGAACTGCCTGCAGTGCGGCCGCTGCCGCGAGGCCTGCCCTACGGGTGCGCTGACAGCACCTTACATCCTCGATCCCCGACGCTGCCTTTCTTACATCACCCAGGCGCCCGGCATAGTCCCTGCGGCAATGCGCCCCCT
>CAZQVX010000004.1:14423-16921 GCA_964596845.1 uncultured Syntrophomonadaceae bacterium
ACCGCGATGCCGTCCCGGCCCTGGCCCAAATCTTAGAGCGCGATCCCCGGCCGCTGCTCCGCCTGCATGCCGCCTGGGCTCTGGGCCGGCTGGGCGGGGGGAAAGCCCGCCGCAGCCTTGAGGCGCAGCTTCTCCGCGAGAGTGAACCTGCTGTTATCGATGAGCTGCGCCTGGCAATGGAACCCCCCTTTTAGTTTGCCACCCCGCGCTCTTGCATCAGCTGCAGCAGCAGATCAGGCCGGTCAGTAATGATCCCATCGACGCCTAAGTCAAGCATCCGTTTCAAATCAGCGGCTTCATTTACCGTCCAGACATTGACGCGGTAGCCTTTCTTTCGCGCCCACTCCATATACTTTTCATCAACCATCCCCATCTCAGGATGGAGCAGCTCAGGCCTGAGGATGGAGATAAACCAGCCCTCGCTCAGGTAGCGCGGCAGATCGGCAGAATAGAGCAGCCCTACCGGTATTTTTTTATCAGCCAGTTTGATCCTGAGCAAAGCAATGGGGTTGAAAGAAGAAACGATCACCCGGTCATAAATGTTGTGCTTCCGGATTACATCTGCCACCATCTTTTCCAGCCCATCTGTTGCCGGGGTCTCCGTTTTCAATTCAATGTTGATCAGGGTCTGGTCATCAAGAGCTACGATGACCTCTTCTAGTGTGGGAATGCGCTCACCGGTAAAGGTTTCACTAAACCAGGAGCCGGCGTCAAAACCTTTAATCTCTGCCAGAGTGTATCCCTTTACCGGCCCCTTGCCGTCAGTTGTTGCGTCAACGTCGTAATCATGAATCACAATCAGTTCATCGTCCCGTGAAAGCATTACATCCAGTTCGATTCCATGTGCACCCATCATTTCGGCGGCCAGAAACGAGGAGAGCGTATTTTCGGGAGCTGCCTCGCGCGCCCCGCGATGACCGATATTTAAAACAGGACGCTCCCGGTAGAATCCGGCGACGGGATCAGGCGTCCAGGTCCAGTAACGCACCGCAATGACCAGAACAGCCAGTATGAGCAGTGAAACCAAAACTGTAACCAGCCACAAGATTGTTTTGCCGATGACGCGAATAAGTTTCAACATGGTTCAACCATCTCCCTTCAGATAAAAGGCTTACCGGTTGATCAAGGGTTTTTCCAGATTGCTGACAGCTTCGCCATTACAGATTGTCCTGCTCGAAACACTGCGCAGGACCGGTGCCAACACCTCCTTTAACCGGCCAAGAATACCCGTAAAGGCTGCATTTTAAGATTCTTGATTTGCAGGCATAATCCTTTTTTAAGGCAGCAAAGACCCGGGATTAATAAGGCTTTGATTCCATTACGGTGAACCGCCGGCAGGTAAATGGACAGCTCTATGGAAGGAGGATTAGAGACGCCGCCGAAATTTACAGAGAGGAGCGCACCAGTGTCCAACTTGATCATCCCGGTCAAATCGGGATTTAAAAAAAGCCTGCGAGTGCTATGGTTCTTAGTAAAGATTATTATCCCTATTTCGTGTGCGCTGAAATTTCTCGAGTATTTTGATCTTCTGGATCCGGCTGCTTCTTTCTGCAGCCCGGTCACTGCCTGGATCGGACTGCCCGGTGAAACGGTGCTGCCGTTAATGCTCGGCTTTTTGACCAACTTTTATGCCTCCCTGGGTATAATCAGCAATATGACGCTCAGCCCAAGGCAGATTACCGTGCTGGCCCTTATGCTCGGCATCTGCCATGAGCTGCCCATCGAATCAGCCATCTGCCGCAGCACCGGGTTGAAAGTCTACCAGTCTGTTTTACTGCGCCTGGGCACCGCCTTTCTGGCCGGTTTTTTACTGAATGCGCTGTATACCGCCATTGGAGGTTAGAAGAGGATGGAAACAGCAATTGCAATTTTCAAAGAAGGCCTGACCGGCGGTGTCCTGACCATCCTGCGGATAACCCTTTTTCTTATCCCTATTATGATCATAGTAGAGATCGCCCGCCACTATAACATCCTTGAACTGCTCTCCAAAAAAATAAAAGGTGTGCTGGATTTTTTGACCCTTCCCCTGGAAGCGGCATTTCCGCTCCTTGTCGGCGTCTGCTTCGGGATCGTTTACGGATCTGCGCTCATTGTCGATTATGCCCGGGAGGGCTACCTGGGCAAAAGGGACCTATTGCTCATCGGCATTTTTTTAAGCATAGGCCATTCCGCAATCGAGGATACCGTGATCTTTACTGCTTTTGGGGCAAACCCGCTGCTCATCGTAACAGTCCGTTTTACTCTGGCCTTTCTCATCACCAGGCTGGCTGCTTATGGAATGGACCTTTTTTCCAGCCGAAGGGAACCCGGGCCACTGCTTAAGGATGAGGATGCAATTTAAAAACAGGACTTTATATCATATTATAGAAGATAAGTAAAGGTTTAGAACCGCTTGCCAAAATAGATCAACTTCCAAGGGGGGTTTGACTGATGCAGTTCAAGGGTCTCACCTTCGGCGTTCCCAAAGAGATCATGCCGGGCGAAAGGCGCGTCGCGGC
>CAZQVX010000004.1:17021-21747 GCA_964596845.1 uncultured Syntrophomonadaceae bacterium
GTGCTGGTTACATTTCTGCACCCGGCCGCCCCCGCCAATCATGAAATGGTGCGCAACCTGGCGGAGCAAGGGGTAACGGGCCTCACTCTCGAAGGTATCCCCCGGATCTCGCGAGCCCAATCGATGGATGCCTTGACCTCCATGAGCACCGTGGCCGGCTACAAATCGGTGCTTATGGCGGCCAACCGCATTTCTAAGTTCCTGCCCATGATCGGCTCGGCGGTGGGCATGCTCAAGCCGGCTAACGTTTTGGTCCTGGGCACTGGAGTGGCCGGGCTGCAGGCGGTAGCCACAGCCAAAAGGCTGGGCGCCGTGGTCACGGCCGTCGATATCCGACCCGATGCGGCGGAACATGCGAAAAGCCTCGGCTCCAAGGTGATCGACACCGGTGTGCCCGCCGATGTCGCCATGGGGGAAGGCGGCTACGCCCGTCACCTGCCCCAGGAATGGCTGCTTAAGGAGCGGCAGGCTATTGCTGAAACTGTGGCCAACTCAGACATTATTGTCTCCATGGCCCTCGTCCCCGGAAAGCTGGCCCCCATACTGCTCACTGAAAAAATGGTCCAGACCATGTCTCCGGGTTCGGCTATCGTGGATGTGGCCATTGATCAGGGCGGCAACTGTGAACTAACCGTAGGCGGAGAAATTGTCGAGAGATACGGCGTGAGCATCGAGGGAACCAAAAATATACCCGGCCTGGTTCCGGCCAGCTCTACGCTGATGCTCGCCAAAAATATATATAACTATATCGCTTATTTCATCAAGGACGGCCGGATCGAACTGGACCTGGAAGATGAGATCATCGCTTCATCGATTGTCTGTAAGGACGGAGTGCTGTTGCATGCCGGGGCCAAAGAAGCCATGGGCCTGGGTTAATCTCAGTCGTCACTGACAGGAGGCTAAAAATGAAGCCGCTTTTATTGCTCGCCATTTTTGTGATCGCCGCTGTGCTGGGCTACAGGATCATTAAAGAGGTCCCCTCGCTGCTGCACACCCCCTTGATGTCGGGCACCAACGCTATCTCGGGGGTCACTGTCCTGGGCTCACTGGTCTCCACCGCTGCGGCGGCGGCGACGGGCAGCCGTCTTTTGGGTTTTGTTGCCATCATGCTGGCGGCGATTAACCTTGTCGGCGGTTTTGCGGTCACAGACCGGATGCTGAAGATGTTCAAGCAGTAGAGGAGGGGTAGCCGTGCAGCAACAGATCTATACAGCTGTTTCCATCGTTCTCGGCGGGCTGGTCCTTCTGGGGATCAGATGGATGAGTTCTCCCAAGAGCGCTGTCCGGGGGAACCGCCTCAGCGCCCTGAGCATGTTTGCCGCGATAATTCTGGTCCTTTGGTCCAATAATATTATCACCTTCCCTTTGCTCTGGGCGGCTATAGCTTTAGGTAGCCTTATCGGTTATTACCTTGCTCTAAAAGCGACCATGCTGCAGATGCCCCAGATGGTGGCCCTGCTCAACGGCCTGGGCGGCGGAGCCTCAGCCCTGGTGGCGCTCATCGAAATACTGGAAAAATACGCAGCCATGAATCTTTTCAGCCAGGTCAGCAGCCAGCTGGCGCTCATCGTGGGTGGGGTTACTTTGAGCGGCAGCATAGTCGCCGCCTTGAAGCTGGACCGGCGAATCGCCCAGCAGCCGGTGATCTTGAAAGGGCATGGATTGCTGGCCAATGGGACCGTCATTCTCATGGCGGCCCTGGCCGCCGCTGCTCTTTTCACCGGGATTGCCCCGACAGCTGTTCTTTCAATTATTGTTGTCCTCCTCGCTGTCATCTACGGGGTTCTCTTCGCCATTCGCGTCGGCGGGGCGGATATGCCCATCACCATCTCTCTGCTCAACTCTTTTTCCGGGCTGGCCGGAGCCATTTGCGGCTTCACCATCGGTGAACCCCTGCTGGTGGCCGTAGGCGCCGTCGTGGGCGCCTCGGGATTGATCCTGACCCAGATCATGTGCCGCGCCATGAACCGTTCGCTGGCTCATGTCTTCAGTGGTTCCATAACCCGCTACAGCGCCCCGGCCTGCGAAACAGGGGCAGAGCCGGCAGGCGAGCCGGAAAAAGAGGCGGCTGAAGATCTGCCGGTAGAACAGATCCTGGCAGGCGCGCGCAAGGTGATCATCGTACCCGGTTACGGCATGGCCCTGGCCCAGGCCCAGCAAAAAGTGAAAGACCTTCTCGATTTCTGGGAGGCGCAGGGCGCGGAGGTTAAGTTCGCCATCCACCCCGTCGCCGGCAGGATGCCCGGACATATGAATGTTCTGCTGGCCGAAGTCGATGTACCCTATGAAAAACTATGCGAAATGGATCAGATCAACCCCGAATTTGCCGAAACCGATCTGGTGATTGTTATCGGCGCTTGCGATGTGGTCAACCCGGCGGCAAATACTGTCGAGGGAACCCCCATCTACGGCATGCCTGTCTTAAGCGTGGAGGAGGCAAAACATATTTTTGTCTACAACCTTGACCTCAACCCCGGCTACTCGGGAGTTGAAAACCCGCTTTACAAGATGGAGCATGTCCGCCTCTGCCTGGGGAACGCCGGGGAGACGCTGGCTGTTTTGCTGGAAGAATTAAAGGCGGCATCGGTGTAAACTGCCCCGGCCTCCAGCTGTCGGCTAGCTTTGATCACTTTTCAGTTTGTTAAGAAGCTCCTCTATTTTTTTTCTCTGCGCTGCTGCCGCCTCATGGTCGATTTTAAAAGAGACCTGGAGGATATCTCCTTCAGCAGCGCCGGGAGGAAGTATCCTCCGCGGCAGGGGTACCGTAACCTCTTCGTCGCCAAAGAGAAGGAGAGCCCTGTCGCCTTCGAACCTGTCAATCACTGCCCGCATCAGATCACCCTTTCCCGTCAATCCGCCGCCGGGCCGGTATCAGCGGTATTTATAGTGTAGCCGCTGCCATCGCTGACAATCACTATACTGCCCAGTAAATCAGTCCGGTATATCTTCACCCTGGAAGCCGCCAACCGGTCGAGCGTCTCTGCGTGGGGGTGACCGTAAGGATTGTCCCGGCCTGCAGAGATCACCGCCGCAGCAGGAGCAACCGCCTTCAGGAAGCTTTCCGAGGTAGAGGTGCTGCTGCCGTGGTGGCCGGCTTTTAAAATGGTTGCCCCGGCGCGGTGATAGCCGCGCTCCAATATTTCGGCCTCGGCTCTCTCTTCAGCATCGCCGTTAAAAAGAAAGGTGACCCGCCCGTAACGCAATTCAATAACCACCGAAGCATGATTGGCGTCACCTCTCTCTACGTCCGGACCGGGATGAAGGATCTTCAGGACAACTGCGGGATCCAAGTTTATTTTTTGGCCGGCCCTGCCGATCTCAAAAGGTATTTTTTTCTTCTCAATAAGGGTGAGATATTTTTCATAGGTTTGGGATGTATGAATTTTACCGCTGTCAATAACCCGATCAACCGGCATTTTTTCCAGTACGGAAACCAGGCCGCCGATATGATCCTCATGGGGATGCGTGCCCACAACAAGATCGATTTTAGATATGCCCGCCCGGGACAGATAGTTCAAGACTGTTTCCCCGGCAGCCGCAGTACCGCCATCGATGAGCATAGTTCGACCCTGGGGGGTCCGGATCAGGATGGAATCTCCCTGCCCCACATCGATAAAATGAACTGCCAGGAGGCCCTCCGGGGTTCCTTGAGCCGGGAGTTCATCCTCCAACCCCACCAGGCGGCGCAGGAGCAAAGCCGCATCACCGGCATCCCTGCGCCCGTCATCGTTCAAATCGCCCCAGCCGGCCGCCCAGAGCAGTCCTAAAAAAATAAGGCCGGCTATTATGGAGATGATAGAAACAGGATAACCGCGTTTCCGGCTAGACATCACCGTCTCCTTTGCCGGGGGCCAGCACATTTAAAGCCAGCGGCTGCACCTCTACGGCCAGGGGAAGTGTGCCCAGGATCTCTCCGTCAGCCTGAATCGTCAGGGGAACTGGAGACTGAATGGTGATCCGGCGGGCTTTCAGAAGAGCCACATCAGGGTGCCCGATATGCTTTCCGTTAATCACTGAGGGCAAGATTTTAAGAACTCCAAACCTGCTGATATCTTTGACCAGGCAGATATGAAACCAGCCGTCGTCAGGCTCAGCCGGGGGTAAAATATAAAAACCGCCGGCATAGTATTTTCCGTTTCCGATTGCCACCAGCAGAGCCTTCCCGGTCCAGCGATGGCCGTCATATTCCAGCTCCAGAGGAGCGTTGCGGTAAGTGATTAGATTCTTGAAGATCCCGGCCAGGTAGGCGCTCAGTCCCGTCAACCTTTTGAACTGCCTGTTGACATCGTCAGCTACCTGGGCGTCAAAACCGGCTCCAATGACATTGACAAAATAACGATCGCCTATCTTCCCCAGATCCACCCTGCGGCTATTCCATCTCAACAACTTCTCCGCAATCTCAAAAGGATCCTGAGGATAGTTCAGGCAACGGCAGAAATCATTCCCAGTCCCCGCCGGAATAAGGCCCAGAGTGCTCTGTTCCAGATCCATCCCGTTAACAATCTCATGAACGGTGCCGTCCCCGCCCACGGAAACCAGGACGGTGGCTCCGTCATCCTGAGCCTGACGGGCCAGGCGCACGGCGTCACCGGCTTTTTCGGTATAATATACGTTATAATGACAGTCAATGCTCAAACGCTTTTCAAGGTCTCGCCAAAGGTTTAGTGCTTTACCCCGCCCGGCCAGCGGGTTGACAATAAATGCTGCTTTCACTAGTCTCTTCTCC
>CAZQVX010000005.1:0-1735 GCA_964596845.1 uncultured Syntrophomonadaceae bacterium
GGGATCTGGCGCTGGAGGTGTCCTCTGCCTGTATTGATCGGCAAACCAGTAGCCGCCGGCAGCCAGCAGCAGGATGAGAACAATTATTCCGTAGATGAAAGAAGGGCCCCGATCTCCCCGGTAGGGCTGCGGAGGGGGCGGCGGTTTTTCCCGGGCTGCAGCTGCCGGCTTTTCAGGCGCTGCCGGTTCACCTTTCAGAGTGAGGTAGCGAGCCAGCACCTCTGCCGGGTCAAGGCCCACCGCAACGGCATAGCTCTTCAGCGCTCCCTTCAGATAAACATCTCTGGTAAATTTACTGAAGTCTCCGTTCTCCAGCGCCTCCAGGTAATGTACCTGGATCTTGGTCTTTTCGCTGATTTCACGCAGAGGGATCTGCAGGCCCTCGCGGGCTTCTTTTAAAAGTGCTCCCAGCTCTTTCAATACGTCTGCCTCCCTCCAAAGGCCTGCAGGGTGTTATTTATTAACCGGTTTATAGATTTGCCTTTTTGAAATCTTCATATAGCCTGGCCGCCTGATCGGGGGTTACAATAACCTCCCGCGGTTTGCTCCCTTCATACTCTCCGACAATACCCCGGCGTTCAAGGTCGTCGATGAGGCGGGCCGCCCGGGTGTAGCCGATGCGGAAACGCCTTTGCAGCAGCGAGATGGAGGCCTGTCCTGTCCGCACGACCAGTTCCACGGCATCGGGGAACAGTTCATCGGGTTCGAAAAGCGTCTCCTCTTCTGTCTCCAGGTCATCCAGGCCGTTCTCGTATTCGGCCCAGCCCTGGTCCTTGATGAAATCAGTAATCCGCTTGATCTCGCGCTCGCTCACATAGGCGCCCTGCACCCGGATAGGCTTTACCGCGCCGATGGGATGAAAAAGCATATCTCCCCGCCCGAGAAGCTTCTCCGCGCCGGCCATATCCAGGATCGTCCTGGAGTCGACCTGCGAGGAGACAGTAAAGGCGACCCGCGAGGTGATATTTGCTTTGATCACTCCTGTGAGCACATCCACAGAGGGGCGCTGGGTGGCGATGACCAGATGGATCCCCGCGGCCCGTGACATCTGGGCCAGGCGGGCGATAGAGTCCTCGACTTCGCCCGGGGAAACAAGCATCAGGTCAGCCAACTCATCGATGATCACAACATAGTAAGGCAGTGTTTCACCATCGCAGCCCCCGATAGCGACGAGTTCGTTGTAAGCGGCGATCTCTCTGACCTCTTCGCGGGCGAACATTTCGTAACGCCGGTTCATCTCTTTGACCATATTCCGCAAGGCCAGCGAAGCTTTTTTGGGCTCGGTGACCACCGGCATGAGCAGATGAGCAATACCGTTGTAGACGCTCAATTCGACCACTTTAGGATCGATCATGAGAAAACGGACCTGCTCAGGCCTGGACTTGAACAGGATGCTCAGGATCAGCGCGTTTAAACAGACGCTTTTCCCCGAGCCGGTGGAACCGGCGATTAAAAGATGCGGCATCCTGGTAAGATCGGCGATCACCGGAACACCGGTGATATCTTTGCCCAGGCCTACCGCCAGAGGGGATCCGCTGTTCAGAAAGCCTGGATCATCCAGGACCTCACGCAGGTAGACCAGGGCGATGATCTTGTTCGGCACCTCGATCCCCAGGGCTGCTTTTCCGGGTATGGGCGCCTCAATGCGCACCAGGGGCGCCGCCAGGTTCAGCGCGATATCGTCGGAGAGGCTGACAATGCGGCTGACCTTTACTCCCGCCTCCGGCTGCACCTC
>CAZQVX010000005.1:1835-7255 GCA_964596845.1 uncultured Syntrophomonadaceae bacterium
GCCAGGCGCCGCTCTTTCTGATAATATGAATCCGGCTCCACGGCCTCTTCTGTCCATTCCTCCGCGGCGGTCTTCTCGATGTCGGAAATATCCACAGCGGGCATAGGGTTCACTGCAGGGCTGATCTTTTCATCCAGATTTCCTATATTTTTTTCCTGAGGGCCCGTTTCGGCCTCGGAACTGCTCATTAATACTGCGTAAATCTCTTTGAGGTAAACGCCGAAACGCTTCAGCAAGGTGCCCAGCCAGGCAAATAATTTTCCCACCTGCCTGAAAATCTGGGTCACTGTTACATTCATGATGAGCAGCAGCGCCACCACCGCAGCGGCGGCGATAACAATGTAACTGCCGATCTCTTTAAAACAGAAAAAAAGCGTTATTGCAAAGGCGGCGCCGAGCAGGCCGCCCCCCATCTTCTCCAGCCCCATGGCCAGGCTGGCCCGGTAGAAATCCTGCCCGGAAAAGGCATCCACCTGTTCGAGCATGAGGCTGAAATGAGCCCTGATGGTAAAAAGCAGCAGCAGTATGATGATACCCATAAGGCGGGTTTTCAGATTATAGGTCTGCGCCGGAAGCATAACCCGCAGGCCGAGGATGCCGATAAGGAAAGGAATCACCACGGCGGTATCGCCGGCGATGATCCGGAAGAGGTTGTGGACAAAGAGGCCCAGTTCACCGGCCTGCTCCGCATAGATGACGCCGGCGTAGCAGAACACAGCCAGAGCAATGATAAGAATGCCTTTTATCTGTGTGCCGATCTCCTCGCGCAAAGTGGTGCGCCGCCGGGCCATCCCTTTCACCTTCTTTCCCATATATTGCCTGTCGGTTTCTATTATAACCGATTATCCGGGCTGGAGCAAATAGGGCGGATCTAGATGAAAAAAGAGGCCACGATCACCGCCGCCCCCGCTACCCAGCAGTAATATGCAAAATAGTGAAATTTTCGCTGCTGCAGCAGGCGGATGAAAAGGCGAATGGCCAGGATGCCGAAGATGCATGCTGCAATCATTCCCGCCGTGTATTCGAGGAGAAGAGCTCTTTCAATCCCCTCCCCGATCATGTTCTTTATCTCGAGCAGGGTGGCCCCGAAGATCACCGGTGCCGCCAGCATGAAAGAATAACGCACTGCGGTGGCCCGATCCAGGCCCCGCCACAGAGCGGCGGTAATGGTCGAACCGGAGCGGGAGATGCCCGGGATCACGGCGATCCCCTGGAGCAGGCCGATCCAGAGGGCGTCGCCGGGCTGCATTGCGGTTAGACCTTTCCGGCCTTCCGGCAGGAGCGTAAGCAATTTCAGGATCCCTCCGGTGACCACAAGCGCTGCTCCCGTCAGCAGCAGGGAGTGAAAGATGGATTCGATGAAATCGCCGAGAAAAAAGGCGATCAGCGCCGTGGGGATGCATCCCACTATCAGCAGAAACAGGAACCGCCTCTGGACCCGGTCCCGGGGAAATTTCAGCAGATCAAGAAAATCACGCCGGAAAACCCAGAACACCGCCAGCAGCGTCCCGAAATGGAGCAACACCTCCAGGGTCACCCCGGCGCTTTCAACTTTAAAAAAGTGCTGAAAGATCACCAGGTGCCCCGAGCTGCTCACCGGTAAGAATTCGGTGAGCCCCTGCACCACGCCCAGTAGAATTGCCTTGATCAGACTCATAGTTTCCTCCCATATCCCGCTAGTCTGTGCAAGTGATCTTTTCTGGATGGAGCTAATTATTCCTGCTAGTGCCGGCAGCACCCTCGAAAATTCCCCCGCTCCACCCGCCGGGCCAACGGAACCGCCAGGGGCAGCAGGGCTAGCGCCCCCAGAAGGTTGTAAAGTAAATGAGCATTGGCCAGGCGACGCGTGAGTGCCGCTGCGCTCTTCGCGGCGATGAGGAGCAGGTAGGGGTAAAGAGCCATTGCCAGAAGCAGGCTGACGAGGTTAAAGAAGAAGTGAAACCAGGCTGCGCGCCGGGCAGTTGGTTCCATTCCGATAGAGGCGATGAGGGCTGTGGAGCAGGTGCCCAGATCGGCGCCGATAATCAGCGCCAGGCCCGCAGGCAGGCTGATTAATCCCTCATGAGCAAGGCCCAGCACGACCCCCATCACCGCGCTGCTGCTCTGCAGGGCGGCCGCAGAGGCCACCCCGGCGAGGACACCCTTCCAGGGCGCCCCGGCGGCGGCCTTAAGGGCTCCGGTCAATAGCTCGCCCTCTCCCAGTGAAGCGAGGGCCGCAGTCATGCCGCCCATCCCCAGCAGAAGAAGACTGCATCCGAAAAGAGGGCCGGCGGCTCTGCGCAGACCCGGGTGAGGTATGAGCGCTCCCAAAAAAGCAAGGCTCAACAGGGGCCAGGCCAGCCAGTGAAGTTTGAATGAAAGCAGCTGCCCCGTAATGGTCGTTCCCACATTAGAGCCGATGATCACCCCGCAGCCCTGGGCCAGCGTCATCGCCCGGGCGTTAACCAGGCTCACCACCATAACCGTGGTCAGGCTGCTGCTCTGCAGAAGCGCTGTGACCAGGAAGCCGGTGCCGAAACCGCGCCAGGGGCTGCCGGTCAGCCGGGAAAGCAAATTTCTGAAGGCAGGCCCGGAACTTCGGTTGACGGCGCGGCTCATGCGGTGCAGCCCGTAAAGGAAAATCCCCAGAAAAAAGGCGGCTTTCAGCAGGCCTGACCAGGGCAAAGCAGATCCCTCCCTCCGCTCAGGTGGACGCCGGCTTTCTCAATTTTACGCCTTACGTTAAATTTTATGATTGATCCGGCCTCCGGAGAAGGTTAAAGGCACTGCCGGTTTTTCTTAAAGTCGCCAGTGATGAGGTTGATGATCTGGCCGGGCTGCAACCGGGGATTGAGATAATCCTGGAGATCACTGCTGATGAGCTGAACAATGCGTGCCTCCGCTGCTGAAAAAGGCTCCACGAGAAGGCTGCCGCGGGCAAAGGGGATCCGCAGGTATGAGGGCTTAAAATCGACATAACCCTCGAAGATGAGCTCATGAGGCAACGCGGCGTAGTGGATCAGGATGTTTCACCCCCGCAGCGGCGCTTCTCGATGAGACCGTTTAGGTAGGCGACCGCCTGCCCCAGCCCGGCGGTTTCGTTGATGAGGCCCACGTCGACGGCATCCTTACCCACCAGGACAGTGCCGATGTCGCGGGCCAACTGCCCGGTGCTGAACATGAGTTCGCGGAATTTTGCCTCGGTGATCTGTGAATGCCTGGTAATAAACTGGATCACCCGGTCCTGCATCTTGTCGAGGTATTCAAATGTCTGTGGTACGCCGATGACCAGGCCGGTGAGGCGAATGGGATGGATGGTCATGGTTGCAGTCTCTGAGATAAAAGAATAATCGCCGGCCACAGCCATGGTGGCCCCGATGCTGTGCCCCCCGCCGAGAACGAGGGTGACAGTAGGCTTAGACAGGGTATCGATCATCTCGGCGATAGCGAGGCCGGCTTCCACATCGCCGCCGACGGTGTTCAGCAGCACCAGCAGGCCTTCAATTTTGGGATTCTGCTCTACTGCGACCAGTTGGGGAATGACATGTTCATACTTGGTAGTCTTATTTTGGGGCGGCAGGGTCAGATGCCCCTCGATCTGGCCGATAATAGTCAGCGCAAAGATATTGCTCTCCAGTTGGGGCGCCTGCACCTGCCCCAGCTGCTGAATGTTATCCAGAACAGATGCCTGAGGTGCAGGCGGCAGCGGCGCCGGTTTGCCGCCGTGCCGTACCGGCGGCCGCTTGCGGCGGGTAGAGTGAGACAATCCATCGCCTCCCTGATAATCAACAGTTTAGTTTGCAGCTAAGCGCCGCAGCTTATACTGGAGATTGGAGGCCATATATTCTTAGGGGCGAGCCGGCGCTCGCCCCATTTAAGCTTCAATGTCTCTAACGGTGCAGCTACAGAAGGGGAGTGTTCGGATGAGATTTATTATCGACAAACTCGCCGCCCATCACCTTGAGGAACTTTGCCGAAGGTTTGATCCGCCAGGTATCATTTTCCTGGATGAGGCCCCATTTTTCACGGCTCAAGATGATCTCTTCGCCGCGCAGAGTCAGTGTAACGGAAAGGCTGATCGAGACGCTATCCTCTGAGTTATCGACGCTGTCAATGTGCCATTCCTTAACTTTACCTGGGGCGCTGTTCAGCCACTCGCGGTAAGCGTTGCCGTCGCCGTTAAAGCCTTTTTGCAGCGGATAGCATTCACGCCATTTAAGCTTGCCCAGCGCTTCAAGATAAGCCTCGGCGGCTTTCCGGGGGATGCGGCCCAGACGGTCCTCATCTTTGGACTCACGCTGCCGGCGCGACTCTTCGTAGCGGCTGTTTGCTTCGGCCTCGCTGTAAAAGGCATCCCGGGGATAGTTTTCGTTGTTGGCATCCCAGAGCATATATTCGTCAATCCCCAGGGCCCGGGCGGCGTCAATCTGCTGCCTGATCTGGGTTGGGCCGTACTGAATATAGCTGCCGCTTCCGAATCTTGCGCCGAGCCACTTGGCGGTAAAAGCTTGCAGCCAGGGCCGGATAATGGCCGGGTTCTCCATGGGTGCATTGCGCTTAAGCGCATCGGTCAGGGCGCCGGTGATGGTCACCGTGGGGTTGATGTCGGGAAAGCGCAGCCCGAACCAGCAGGGGACGACCGCGCCGCCCTGGCGCACCGGATAATAGTGGCTCGGGTAGATCATGGGGCAAATATAGTCGCTGTGCGCGGCAAAATCCTCCCAACTCTGTCCTATATTGTCGGTATCGCCCCAGGAGCTGGCGATGACTCCGAAAACATCATAGCCAATGTGGACCTTATAGGGAGCCAGTTCGCTGCGGGTTTTCTCCATGAAGCCGCGGATTGCCTCCACCTTTGTCCGCCCTTTGGCGCCGGGGAAATTGGCTACCGTTTCCATGTAGGCGGCTTTGTCGGGAAAACGGATATAGTCAAACTGGATTTCATTAAAACCGAGCAGGGCAGCCTCCTTGGCGATGGCGATATTATAATCCCAGAGCTCCTCGTTGTAGGGGTTGCCGTAAGCAAAGCCGGCGTCCTTGTAGAGGCCGCCGCTCTTGAGCGGAATACACCATTCCGGTTTTTTCTCAGGTAAAATCTGGCTGTCCCGGAACACGACGATCCGGGCAATGGTGTATATACCCCTCTCTTTCAGCTCTTTCAATGTAGCCTTGATGTCGGGCAGAGGTACGGGTTTGTAATAAGCGTCCAGCTGATTGACCGCCTCGATTTCGCTCAGGTAGGCCATCCTCCCCTTGTCGTCCTTGATATCGATGACCATGGCGTTCAGCTCGGTATCTTCGATAAGTTTGAGCATCCGTTCGTACCTGCTCTCATAGGCAATGGAATGGCCGGTAAAGTAGATTCCCCTTACCTTTACGGGAGGATTGTCCGGATGATCCAACGGCGGCAGCGGCACATAGTAAGGGCCCAGCTCTTCTTT
>CAZQVX010000005.1:7355-15353 GCA_964596845.1 uncultured Syntrophomonadaceae bacterium
CGGATAATCGAGAAATGAAATTAATATATTGTTGATTAACAGGGTGGCTGAATTTAAATATGGCGAAAACGGTTATTGAGTTGATCCGCGAGCTTCTGGAGGAAAAAGGGCTGGGAGATTATGATCTGCAGATCTCAGAGGATCAGGGCCTGGTCCGCCTCGCCGGGTCTGTGAAATGCTGGGACGAGGTTGTGGCGGCGGGACACCTGGCTGCCGGAATCAAAGGTGTGAGCGGGGTCATCAACGAGGTCGCCGCCGCAGAATGCACGCCGCCGCCCTACGAGGTTCCGGCGGGGAATCCGGCCGTCATCGGAAAGGCCGACGTGGTTATTGTCGGCGCCGGTATTGTGGGGGCGGCCATCGCCCGGGAACTGGCCCGTTTTGAATTGAGCGTGGTTGTTCTGGAAAAAGAATCCGATGCCGCCTGCGGAGCGAGCAAAGCAAACAACGGCATGGTCCACTCAGGGGTTGTCCAGGAGCCGGGCAGTCTGCGCAGCGAGCTGAATTTGCGGGGCAACGCTCTTTTTGAAAATATCTGCCGCGAGCTCGATGTTCCCTTTCAACGCAGCAACCTCGCTGTCTCAGTCTTCAGGGATGAAGAGCTTTTTCTTCTTGAGCTGTTGAAGGCGCGGGGAGAAATGAGCGGTATCCCGGTTGAACTTGTCGACGGGGATAGGCTGATTTCCCTGGAGCCCACCCTCAGCCCCGGGATCAAGGGGGCCCTTCTCGCCCCCACCACCGCCATGACCTGCCCTTATAAGCTGACCATCGCTTACGCTGAAAATGCCGTTGCCAATGGCGTAAAATTCTATCTGAACACCGAGGTGACTGCTCTGGAGCAAAAAGGGGGCGCCCTCTGCAAGGTGATCACCACCCGGGGCAGTTTTTTGACCGGCTGCTGCATTAATGCCGCCGGAGTATACGCCGGGCGCATTGCCGGGATGGCCGGACCCCCCGAATTCACCATTCATCCGCGCAAGGGTGAATTCATTATCTTTGACCGCGAGGCTGCTCCGGAGCACGCGGCCATGGCTACGGGGATTCTAGAGCTGAGCCGCGATCCCTTCACTAAGGGCGGTGGGACCATGCTCACCGTGGAGGGCAATCCTGAATGGGGCCCTACTGCAGTAGAGGTCTGCGACCCCGAGGACACCTCTGTTTCACCCGAGGGGATCACCCGGTTATTGGAAAAATTCGGCCCGCTTATTCCCGGCTTCGATCCCCGCCGCGCCCTGATCACCTTTTTTGCCGGCGTCAGAGCCGCCACTTACACTGAAGATTTTCATATCGCCCCCTCCGGGCACTTAAAGGGGCTCATCCATGTGGCGGGCATCCAATCGCCGGGACTGGCGGCGGCGCCCGCTATCGCCGAGATGGTCCTGCACATCCTAAAAGATGAGGGGCTTTCCCTGCAAGAAAAGAAAGATTTTAACCCGCAGCGCCGGGAGCCGCCGCCCTTCAGCGGGCTTTCCCCGGCCGAACAGAACAGGCTCATCCGCAAAGATCCCCGTTACGGCCATATAGTCTGCCGCTGCGAGCAGGTCACCGAAAAAGAGATCGTCGATGCTCTGCACCGTCCTCTCCCCGCCCTGACTCTCGATGCCGTAAAGAGGCGCACCCGTGCCGGGATGGGGCGCTGCCAGGGCGGTTTTTGCCTGCCCCGGGTGCTTTCCATCATCGCCCGGGAGCTGAGTATTCCTCCGGTTCAGGTCACTAAAAGCGGCCCCGGCTCGCCTCTCTTCAGCCGCCGGACCAAAGAAGATCCTACCTGGAAGGGGGCTGACGGCCGGTGAGCCGGGAACAGATCGTGATCATCGGCGGGGGGCCGGCAGGGCTGGCCGCCGCTCTAGCCGCCGCTGCCGCAGGAGCGGAGGACATTGTCCTCATCGAGCGGGACAGGGAACTTGGCGGCATTCTCAACCAGTGTATCCACGACGGCTTCGGCAACCTCATTTTTGGGGAGAGTTTGACGGGGCCCGAATACGCGCTGCGTTTCATCAGTGATTTGCGCCGCTGCTCGAACATCCGGGCGCTCACGGGGACCATGGTTTTGCAGTTGGGGCCTGATCGCCTGCTCAAGGCGGTAAACCGGGAAGGGGCCTTTGAGCTGAAACCTGCCGCCGTGGTCCTGGCCATGGGCTGCCGCGAGCGGACCCGGTTCCAGGCAGCGCTTCCAGGTTACCGTCCGGCGGGGGTTTACACCGCCGGGACTGTGCAGCGCTTGATCAACATGGAAGGGCTCATGCCCGGTGAGCGGGCGGTTATCCTTGGATCGGGCGATATCGGCATGATCATGGCCCGCCGCCTGACCCTTGAAGGGGCTCACGTAAGCGGGGTTTTCGAGATTCAGCCGCGCCCAGGCGGCCTGACCCGCAATGTCGTGCAGTGTCTCCGCGACTTCGATATCCCCCTCTTTCTCTCCCACACGGTGACCTTTATTCACGGCAAGAAAAGGCTCAGTGGGCTCTCTGTCGCCCCCGTCGACAGCCTGGGGAAACCCTGCCTGGAGCAGGAGCGTTTCATTCCCTGCGACACCCTGATCCTTTCTGTGGGGCTCATACCCGAAAATGAGCTTTCCCGCAGTGCCGGGGTGCTCATCGACAGTGCTACCGGAGGGCCGCAGGTGGATCAGGATATGGCCACAAGCGTCCCCGGTATCTTTGCCGGCGGCAATGTGGTCCAGGTGCACGACCTGGTGGATCATGTGAGCCGTGCCGCCGAAATTGCCGGCAGCTCCGCGGCCCGTTTCGCGGCGGGGCAAAAACGCGCTGCCGGTTCTATTTGCCTGCTGCCGGGAGAAAATGTGGCTGCGTTGACACCGCAGCGGCTAAGCCTGCCGCTGCGGAAAGATGAGCAAATCGATCTTTACCTGCGGGTGAGCACTGAGATCCGCAGTGCTGCGATCGCCCTGCTGCAGGGAGAAAGGGTCCTCTACCGGAAAAAACTGCGCATCGTGCGCCCTCCCGAGATGGTTCACCTGGAACCGGCAGCCTCTCTTTTTGCGGGCTTGCGCGACGGAGATTCGATAACCTGCCGGGCGACGGCTGAAGGGGTGAAAAGAGTTTGATGAAAAAACAGCAGATCACCTGTATTGTCTGTCCGCTGGGCTGCGCAGTGGAAGTTACAGCAGGGCCGGAAGGCCCGACAGTCAGCGGACATGAATGCAGCCGCGGCGAAAAATATGCCTTGCAAGAGGCTGCAGATCCCCGCAGGATCCTCACCGGCACTGTCAAAGTTAGAGGGGGTTGGTTGCCCCGGCTTCCGGTAAAAACAACGGCGCCCATACGGAAAGAGCTCATCCCTGAAGCGGCGCGCCTGCTGGCAGAGATCACCGCGGCGGCGCCCCTGCACTGCGGAGAGCTGCTAGCCGCAAATTTTGCCGGCAGCGGCGCCGATCTGGTCTCTACGCGCAACCTCGAGGTGTCGTCCCCATAAATTCCGGAGCGCGGGCGGGGATGGAACCCCGCCCCTTGTACGGCTTTTTTTGCGCGATGCGTCTGAAGCAGGTTCAGACCGGTTTTTCCGACATCCGACCTCCGACTTCAAACCTCCATAATCACCGGCATGATCATGGGCCGCCGCCCCGTCTTCTCGAAGAAAAAGGCGGCCGCCTCATCTCTCACCTGTGATTTTACGATATTCCAATCGAGGCGCTGCTTCGGGCTAAGGGCGGCCAGGCGGCGGGCTACCGCTGCTCTGGCTTCCTCCAGCATCTCCTCGGATTCGCGGACATACACAAACCCGCGTGTAATTATTTCGGGGCCTGAAAGCAACTCGCCTTTCTCCTCATCCATAGCCACCACCACAATGACAATCCCCTCTTCGGCCAGGATGCGCCGGTCCCGCAGGACTACGTTGCCCACATCTCCTACCCCGAGGCCGTCAACCATGATCTTACCTGCTGAGACTTCGCCGGTAATTGAGGCCTTTCCCTCACAGATCTCCAGCACGGTCCCGGGATCGACCAGGAAGATATCCTTTGGGGAGAGGCCGAGCTTCTCGGCAATGCCGGCGCAGTGCACCATATGTCGATATTCTCCGTGCACCGGGAGCAGGTAGCGCGGCTGGATCAGATTCAGCATCAGTTTTATATCCTCTTCGCAGCCGTGCCCGGAGACATGGACCCCCGATACAGAGCGATGGATTACCTCCGCCCCCCGCCGGAAGAGATTGTCCACCGTCCGGGCGACAAGTTTTTCGTTGCCGGGAATAGGATTGGCCGCGATGACCACCGTATCGCCGGGGATAATCTCGATCTGTTTATGGCCGGATGTAGAGATGCGGGTCAGCGCGGACATGGGCTCCCCCTGGCTCCCTGTGGTCAGGATAACCAGTTTCTCCAGCGGAATCTTCTTAATCTGATCCAGCTCCACCATGAGTGATCCCGGCAGGTTGAGATAGCCCAGTTCTGAAGAGATGCGCACCGAGTTCTCCAGGCTGCGCCCGGTGACGCAGATCTTGCGGCCGTGGCGCTGAGCCGCGTCGATAACCTGCTGAACCCGGTGAATGTTAGAGGCAAAAGTGGCAAAAATGATCCGGCTCCGGGAGACGCGGAAGATCTCATCGATGGTCTCCCCCACTTCGCTTTCCGAGGCGGTAAAACCGGGGCGATCGGCATTGGTACTGTCGATAAGGGCCAGCAGAACATTACGCCGCCCCAACTCCGCAAGTTTATAGAAGTCGGTCAGTTTCCCGTCTACCGGAGTGTGGTCGAATTTGAAATCGCCGGTATAAACCGCGATCCCGGCAGGAGTGTTCATGATCACGCCCACCGTATCAGGGATGCTGTGGTTAGTCCGAAAAAATTCCAGACGAAAATTTTTCGATATGGTCAAATCGCGGCCTGCTCTGATCTCATGCATTTTCACAGAAGGAAGCTGCTCGTACTCCTCCAGTTTAGCCTTGAGCAAGCCCAGTGTGAGACGGGTGCCGTAGACCGGTACCGCCAGCTCCTCCATAATGTACGGAATGGCTCCGATGTGATCCTCATGGCCATGCGTTAAGATAATGGCCCGCAGCTTATCCCTGTTTTCGATGAGGTAAGTGATATCCGGCAAGACAATATCGATGCCGTGCATCTCATCCTCCGGAAATTTAAGGCCGGCGTCGAGGAGAATGCAGTCGCCGCCGCATTCGAAAAGAAACATGTTCTTGCCGATCTCCCCGACGCCGCCCAGCGGGATTACCCGCAGGCTGCTGTTCGTTTTTTTCAAATCATCATTACTCCTTCTATAATTTAGGTGTGATTCAGGCGCCCGCCGGATAGTAGGTGTGCAGCAGCTCCTTTAACCTGCCCAGGGCCTCCCCCTCCAGGCGCACCAGCGGCAGGCGCGGGCTGCCTGCCTCCATGCCCACAATATTTAAAGCCGCCTTTACCGGGATGGGATTTGCCGCCGTGAAAAGGCCGCGGAACAGCGGCAGCAGGGCCAGGTGCAGTCTAGCCGCCTCCGCCACCCGCCCCTGCCTGAAGTGGTCAATCATGGCGCCAATCTGCAGGCCCACCAGGTGCGAGGCGACGCTGACGACCCCCACCGCGCCCACGCTGAGCATGGGCAGGGTCAGCGCATCATCTCCCGAATATAGGCTGAAGCCCTGCGGCGCTCCGGCACAAATTTCCGCCGCCTGCTCCAAATTGCCTCCCGCCTCTTTGAGGGCGGTTATGTTCTTTAGCTCCGCCAGGCGGAGCACGGTCTCCGCAGTCATATTCACACCGGTTCGCCCCGGAACATTGTAGAGCATGACCGGCAGATCGCTCTCTTCAGCAACGGCGCGAAAGTGCCGGTAAAGCCCCTCCTGAGTCGGCTTGTTGTAATAGGGGGTGACCAGCAGGATCGCATCCACGCCTATTTTAGCCGCTTCCCCGCTCAGGGTGGCGGTCGAAGCGGTGCTGTTGCCGCCGGTGCCCGCTATGACCGCTGCTTTACCCTCTACCGCCTCCAAAACACAGGAATAAAGCGCCAGCTTTTCCTCCGTAGAGAGTGTCGGCGACTCCCCCGTGGTTCCCGAAACCACCAGGCCGCCGGAACCGTGTTCGACAAGGTAGCGGGCCAGGCCCTCAGCTGCTTTATAATTTACTGCCCCCCTGTCATCAAAGGGGGTCACCATGGCCGTGATTACAGTTCCCAGTCCTTCTGACACAAAGGCACCTCCCATAGTATAGCATAACCGGGCTTAATCTGAAATCCGTCGCAAACTGCCGCTTTTAGTTGCGGGCGGCTAGGGATAGCTCACCAGGAGAGGCTGCAGCTGCCGCCCGGCAAGGGCCGCCTCCGCCGCTTCGGAGATCAGCCCGGCTTTGGCCACCAGTGAATTGGGTTTCCCTGCGGGGCTATCCTGGCCGAAAGGAACCATGTAGATATTTTTAGTGCTGAGCAGCCGGGCCAGGTTGGGGGCGTTCAAGCCGAGCCCGTCGTTGGTGGAGATGGAAATAAGCAGGGGCCGCCCGTTGCGCAAGTGAGCCTTGGCCGCCATCAGCACCCCCGTATCGACAATTCCGTTGGCCAATTTAGCCAGGGTATTGCCGCTGCAGGGAGCGATAAGCAGCAGATCCAAAAGTTTTCGTGGTCCGATGGGTTCCGCCTCAACTATACTGATCCAGGGAGACCGCCCGGTAATCTTCTCCACCGCCTGACGCACTGCCTCGGCTGTGCCGAAACGGGTATCGGTTTGCTGCACCGCCGGTGAGAAAATGGGATAAAGATCAGCCCCGGCAAGAGCCAGTTTTTCTAATTGGGGCAGGATTGCCTCAATGGTGCAGTGGGATCCTGTCAGCGCCACCCCGATCCTTTTATTCTTCAGGATTGACATCTCTTCTCTTCCTTTCAAATGGGATCAATGGTTTGGAGAGCTTCGGTGATCAGCCGCCGGTAGACCCGCGCCAGAATCCTTCCGGCAGTGCGCGGGGCGGCCTGCCCCGGCAGGGAGGGCAAGAGCTTTGCCCTCAGCCCCAGGGCGGCTGCAGTGTCAAAATCGGTTCCCCCCGGCGCTGAAGCCAGATCTAAAATAAGCGCTTCTTTTTTGACCTGCTGCAGGAGCCCGGCAGTCAACAGGAGCGCCGGAGCGGTGTTAAAGATAAAATCAGATTTCGCCAGGGCGACGTCAGCAGCGCTCAGGTCATAAGGCGCAAAACCGGCTGAAAAAGCCAGCGCAGCGCTCTCCGGGCGCCGCACCAGCACCTTTACCCGGGCGCCCAAACCCTGCAGCGCCCTGGCCAGAGCCATACCGCAGCGGCCCAACCCGATGACCAGAGCGGTGCTGCCGTGCAGGGTCAGCGGCGAAAGTTCCATCGCCTCCCGGATTGCTCCTTCAGCGGTGGGAATGGCGTTGAGCAAGGCCAGCTCTTCATCGGCGCCGGTGGCGACGAAGCGGCATCTTTTTGCGATCTCCTCTTTCAGTGAAACCGCCACCGAACCGGCCAGCAGGATCACCCCGGGGCTTTTTTCAGTCAGCCGGGGCAGCAGGTAAAATCTATCTGCACTGAAAAGCGCATTAACACTGCCGTCGGCTTTAATCCCCGACAGCGGGGCGATGAGCACCCCGGCGCCGGTAAAATCTTCTTCCCCGGCCCTGTCGCCGCTTTCTATGGCACTGCCGGCCTCTTCAAAGCCGGCAGCCTTGATCTGAAAGCCGGCTTTTTTCCAGCAGCGATAAAGTTCGATTTCCCGCTGATCACCGCCGCAAAGAATAATTTTTATGTTACCCTCCGGCAAGGCTACAGCCTCCCAACCATTTTAATTCAGTATATGTTTTACTGCCGGGTGGGGTTAAAAAGGGGTTTAAAAAGCCCGGGTTAAAAACCCGGGCTGGTGCTTACATGTCTGTTTGTCGCGGCCGCTAGGCGACCCGGTGGACTTCAACATCGGAAGCGCCGTGTTCCCGCAGGATCCGGGCGGCCTCCTCCACCTTTTCATCACTGGCTTTCATACTTACAAGAATACCGCCCTGGCGGACCTGCTCCTCAAAAAATTCTCCTCTTTCTTCCGGGATGCCGAAATCGAC
>CAZQVX010000005.1:15453-21727 GCA_964596845.1 uncultured Syntrophomonadaceae bacterium
CTCGGCTTGATTGCGGTCGTGAAACACTCCTACTACAACCTTGCTCATCCTTTTACCTCCTTAAGTGCTGTGTAATCTACGGCTATTATTTCCGGGGCGGTCGTTTTTATGCTTTTGGAGGTTTGGATCAGCTGTTTTTGATGGATATGATGATGGTATCCCCGCCGATTTTGACGACGCCGGACCAGGGGATGGTGATCTCTTCGCGGTAACCGTAGCCTAATATGCCGCTCTTTCCGGCCAGGCAGAGCGCCTTGATCTCGCCGGTGGCCTCTTCGATGAGCAGGTCGGCCCGGCCGGCGGGACCCCAAAAATTACCTTCTTCCAGGTCCACCAGTTCTTTGCGGGCCAGATCACTTAAGCGCATTGCAGATCTCTCCTCACTGATCTATGCCGGTATGGCCAAAACCGCCCTCGCCTCGCGCCGTCTCCTGGAGAGAAGAAGCGCGGACGAGCCTGACCCTGGGGATCGGACAGAGGACCATCTGAGCGATGCGGTCCCCGCGGCGCACCGTAAAGGGGGCGGTCCCGAGGTTGATCATGATCACCTTGATCTCTCCGCGGTAATCGGCATCCACCGTCCCGGGGGAGTTCAGCAGACCGATGCCGGAACGGGCCGCCAGCCCGCTCCGGGGGCGGATCTGCAGCTCAAAGCCTGCGGGGACCGCCACTTTGAGCCCCGTAGGAATAAGCTGCACTGCTCCCGGCTCCAGGATCGCCTCCCCGGAGACCGCGGCGACAAGATCCATCCCTGCCGCCCCGGCGGTCATATACGCCGGCAGGGGCAGTCCCTCCGCATGCTCCATTACCTCAACGGGCAGTTCTACAATATTCTTTTTCATCCCATCAGCCACCTTGTCAGTTTGGCAGGCTGCCGATCCCGGCGCCAAGCCGGTGCAACTATTTTTACCCTGCCTCTCTACACAATACGGCAGCGGGGGCCTTTACTCCTGCCAGATACTGATATCAACACTCCCGGACCAGTTCGAACTGCGGATCATAATCAGGCGATCGGTACTATTTCGAAACCTGAAATCAACGGTATCAGCCACTGTTGCATCCATCCCCGGCGGCACGTAGCCAATGGGCTGGCTGTGGGGATAACGCTCCACCACTTCCAGTTTAGCGCGCAGGACGGCGTTGTAGAGGGTGGTGGAGACCTGGCAGACCCCTCCTCCCAGCCCCGGCACCACCGTGTTCCCCATGATTACCGGAGCCGGCCGGTAACCTCGCTCCGCCGTGCGCGGGCCGTTGGCGGTATTGAAAGAGAAAATTTCTCCGGGCAGGAGCAGATAGTTGTTCAAAGATTCGGTGGCGAGAATAATGTTGACGGCTCGCCCGCCGCCGCCCCCGATCCAGGTCAGGTAAGACCCGATCTCTTTGTCAACTGCTGCAAAATGGGCCGCGGTGATCTCAGGATCAAGCTGGATCACCTCGGGCAGCACCTTCCCCCCGGCGGGGGCGGCCATAACCCTCTCTGCTGTGGAAAGGCGGTCGAGCTGCCAGCCCATCACCTCGGTCACAATCTCCCCGCTGCGTGAATCCATGTAGGCATTGCGCGGCGGATGATCGATCTCTTGGGCCAGATCTTCGATCAGTGCAGCCACCTCGCGGCGCGAAAGCCCCCCTGCGGGCTTTCCTTCCAGCTCTACCCCCCGGCGGACCCGCCTGTCGCCTGGGGGAAAAGAGCCGCAGCTTTCGGCGGCGGTGAGGATGAGAATGCAGCATAAAATGACCGGTACTATAGAGCCCGGCGGCCTTCCCCTGTTCCGGGCAGTCTTGATCATCGCAGCCAGGAGG
This sequence comes from uncultured Syntrophomonadaceae bacterium, assembly GCA_964596845.1. Lineage (GTDB taxonomy): Bacteria > Bacillota > Dethiobacteria > DTU022 > DTU022 > JAAZIN01. The sequence goes on from CAZQVX010000005.1 coordinate 17,254, forward strand.
GGTCGAGCAGTTCAGCAACACTGACTACCGCCAGCCCCTGCTCCCGGATCCAGGGCAAAATCTCCTGCAGCAGCACTACCGTATCGGCGGTAGGATGCATCAAAATGATCTTGCCCGGGGCTGTATTTTGGACGATTTTTTGCCGCATCGGCTCCACCCCCGGTTTCCGCCAGTCTACAGTATCGAGGCTCCAGAGAACCGTGCGCATTCCCTGCCGGGAGACAATCTCCAGGGTCAGGGGGTTGTATTCACCCTTATGCGGGGTAAAGTAAAGCGGATAGGAGCCGATAGCGTCAAAAACGACCTCATTTGTCTGCCGGATGGAGTGGGCCATTCCCCAGGAATCGAGTTCGGGAAAAACCTCATCGTCGGCATAGCCGTGGTTACCCAACTCATGCCCGCCGCCGGCGATCTGCTGCAGCAGCGCTTCGTTTTTTTCAGCCCACCTGCCCACAACGAAGAAGGTGGCGCGAGCTCCCTCCTGCTGCAATATGCGCAGCATTTCGGGAAGTTCTTCTTCGCCCCAGGCCACATTGATCATGAAAGCCACGCAGGGTTTGCGTGGATTGCCCTCTTCGGCCGGCAGCGCCGGATATTGATCCCAGCGCAAAGGCGGCATGATTTCGCGGTATACGGGTGAGATCTTCTCCCCGGCAGGCGCCTGCATCACCAGGTCGACCGTGGCCTCCTGGTCCAGTTCCAGCCCGTTTAACTCGGGTATGATCCGCTCGCTGCCCTGATCTATCTCAGCGCTTACCGGTTCGCGGCCCTGGTAGCGCGCCATCCGGGCGACGACAGCGGCCACTTCGGGGCGAAACAGCCGCTCCACCCTTTCGCCCTGCAGGACGACCCCGGGCTGGACTCCCTTGAAGCGGCGCCGCAGCGGTTCATCAAACTGAAAGTAGAGTACCGCTATCGCCCCCACTACAAGCAGGGCGGCGGTCGCCCATTTCCACCAATTTCTTTTAGGATTTGCTTCCGGCATACTCTCCCTCTCTCCTTTCCCCGGCGTAGAAAAGAGATCTTAACCCGCCGGACACCTACTCTGGATCTTGCAGAAGTTTAGAAACAGTCACCGCGCTGTAACCCCGCTCGCGCAGGAGCTTCAAGATTTGCGGCAGCGCTTCGGGCAAAACCGGCGAACCCACCTTGAATGAGATGATAGCCCCGCCGTGCAGTCTGTTTTCGACCTGTGTGCTTACATCGGAGGCGTTCCGGCTGATGCTGTCGTAGGACTCCACCGACCAGAGGACAGTACGGCAGCGGCGCTTCCAGGCCTGCTGCAGGACAATGCCGTTGTAGAGACCCTGCGGCGGCCTGAAAAGGCGGGGCCGATATTCCAAAAGCTCTTGGGCTGCTTCATTGAAGCCTTCTATTTCTTTTTCGATCTCTTCCTCGGTGAGATAAAGAAGATTGGCGTGGTTCAAAGTATGATTGCCGATTTCATGCCCCTGTTCCAGGATGGCCCTGGCCGCGTCGGGGTGATTTTTTAGCCACGTTCCCGTCAGAAAGAAGGTGGCCTGCACCTCCTCCCGCTTCAGCATTTGCAGGGTCTCCTCCAGCCCTTCACTGCTCCAGAGGGTTTCAAAGGTCAGCGCCACCCGCGGAGGGCTGCCCGGCGCGAAATAAATAGCCGCGGGCACAGCGGGAGAAAGCTGCTGTAGAGCACTGGCGGCCAGCAGCCCTCCCAAAAGCACAACTAATAAAAGTCCAAGTTTTTCTGCCCGGCGCCAGGTTTTGAGCATATCCGCAACCACTTCCGCAGGGTTTTCAAATAGAGCTTGTTAGATTCTATGCGCCTTATTTTTGCTTATGCGGGCATAAAAAAAACCCTAGAGACTAGGGTTTTGGTTTAGAGCGTTGGGGCGGGCGAGGCCGTCGGCCTCTTTCCCTGTCGGGAGGGGGCATGCCGGGCGGTTTCGGCAGCAGCTCTTTGCGGGAGAGATTGATCCTCCCTTTTTCGTCGATATCCGTTACCTTAACTTCGACCTGGTCACCCAGATTGAGCACATCCTCGGTCCGCTCCACGCGGACATGATCTATGCGCGATATGTGGAGCAGTCCTTCCTTGCCGGGCATCACTTCGATAAAGGCGCCGTACTTCTCTACCCGGGTAACCTTGCCGTTATAGACCCGGCCCGGTTCCACATCGGCAGTGAGCGCTTCGATCATCTCTCGCGCCTTCCGGCCGGCCTCGGGATCCACAGCCAGGATATATACCTTGCCGTCATTTTCGATATTGATTTCTACCCCTGTTTCAGCGGTGATCTTGTTGATCATCCGCCCGCCGGGCCCGATGACATCGCGGATTTTGTCGACATCTATCTGTATGGTGATCATCCGCGGCGCGTAGGGCGAGAGTTCCGGACGCGGTTTTTCAATTCTTTCCTGCATGATCCCCAGGATGTAGCGGTAACCGTTCACCGCCTGCTCCAAGGCCCGGGATAGGATTTCCAGCGAGATCCCGCTTGTTTTGATATCCATCTGCAAAGCAGTGATTCCGCCGGCGGTTCCGGCGACCTTGAAGTCCATATCGCCCAGAAAATCTTCCATCCCCTGGATGTCGGAGAGAATGGCAACGCTCTCCTCCTCCTTGATGAGCCCCATGGCTATGCCGGCCACAGCGCCGGCTACGGGGACGCCTGCATCCATGAGCGAGAGAGAGCCGGCACAGACGCTGGCCATGGAGGTGGATCCGTTTGACTCCAAAACCTCTGAAACCAGGCGGATCGTATAGGGGAATTCTTCTTCACTGGGCACCGAAAATTCAAGGGCCCTTTCCGCCAGGGCGCCGTGGCCAATTTCGCGCCGGCCGGGACCGCGCATGAAGCCCGCTTCGCCCACACTGTACGGCGGGAAGTTGTAATGATGCATGAAGCGCTTCGATTCCTCAATCCCCAGCCCGTCCAGGATCTGGACATCCCGCGGGGCGCCCAGAGTGCAGACATTGAGCACCTGGGTCTGGCCCCGGGTAAATACGGCCGAGCCGTGTGTGCGCGGCAGCACCGAGACCTCGCAAGTAATGGGCCGGATCTCTTCGGGCTTGCGCCCGTCGGGCCGCAGAGACTCCTCCAGAATCATGGCGCGCATGGTCCCTTTGAGCGTCTTTTCATAGAGAAACTTAATATCGCGCTCCTGCTCAGGGTATTGTTCCAGGAATTTGGCCAGGCCCTCTTCCTTCACTGCAGCCAGGTTTTCTTCACGCTCCAGCTTATCGGCATTGCGCATCGCTTCATTTATCTTCCGGCGGAAAAAGGGTTCAGCCTCGGCAGCCAGTTCGGGCAGCGGCTCAAAGAGCGACAGCTCCATCTTGGGCCGGCCGGCCCTGGTGACCATCTCCTCCTGAAGGGCAACGATCTCCTTGATCACTTCATGCCCCGCACTGAGGCAGGCGAGCAGCTCTTCGCGGCTGATCTCCTGGGCGCCGGCTTCGACCATGGTGATGGCCTCCTTTGTGCCGGCAACGGTCAGGTGAAGCGAGCTCTGCTGTGACTGCTCCAGATCGGGATTGATCACCGGTTGGCCATCAATAAGGCCGACAATGACCGCGGCGATGGGGCCGCCGAAGGGAATTCGGGAGATGGAAAGCGCCGCCGAAGCACCGATGATGGAAAGTATCTCCGGGGGGCAATTCTGGTCTACTGAAAGAACAGTGGATACTATGTGCACGGAATTGCGCAGCTCTTGCGGAAAGAGCGGCCGCAGGGGGCGGTCGGTCAGGCGGCAGCTGAGAATCGCTTTTTCAGTTGGTCGGCCCTCGCGCTTGATAAAACCGCCGGGAATGCGGCCCACTGCATAAAGCCTCTCTTCATAATCAACGGTCAGCGGAAAAAAATCAACCCCTTCGCGGGGTTCGTCGGACATGGTTGCTGTGACCAAAAGCACCGTCTCACCGTAACTGATTAAAACCGCTCCGCCGGCCTGCTTGGCCAGGCGGCCTGTTTCGAGTTTCAAGGTTCTTCCTTCCAAATCCAATGAAAATGTTTCCAAACCGGGTAAAACCTCCTTTCATTCCTTTGATAAGGACATCTACTTCTACTTCCGCAGGCCGAGACGAGAGACTACTCCCTGGTAGCGCTGCGGGAAATTCTTGCGCAGGTAATTGAGCAGGCCGCGCCGTTTCCCGACCATCTTCAGCAAACCGCGCTGCGAGTTAAAGTCTTTTTTGTGCTCTTTAAGGTGTTCCGTCAGCGTGTTGATGCGCTCCGTCAGAAGGGCGATCTGCACTTCCGGCGATCCTGTGTCGGTCTCATGAACCTGGTAGTTCTCAATAATCTCCTGCTTTTTATCCTGGTCCAGCATAAACCTTACCTCCCTCTTAATTTATCGCCGCGAGCTAAGTAAAAGGCCGGGAGAACCTCAAACCTGGCCCGCGGTTCACATGAAAAAATTTTAACACAGTTAAAAGTAAAAGTAAAATCAATCACCCGGGGCGCAGATGAAGCACGCCGGCTCTACAAAACAGGCGATATCT
>CAZQVX010000006.1:0-9632 GCA_964596845.1 uncultured Syntrophomonadaceae bacterium
CCCTATGACCTGACCCGGGGGCGGATTACCTATCGCTACAAGTAAGGAGGCCGCAGCAATGAAAGTAAGGCCCTCAGTTAAGCCGATGTGTGAGAAATGTAAAGTGATCCGGCGCAAGGGCAAGGTAGTGGTGATCTGTCAGAATCCCAAGCACAAGCAGAGACAGGGTTAAGAAAGGTATAGACACAATTCATGAAGGGAAATCTAGCTTTGTTTAGCTTTTTTTGCCTTGAAGGAGGTGCCGTCAATTGGCGAGAATAGCAGGTGTGGATTTGCCGCGGGATAAACGGGTGGCCGTGGCTCTGGGATATATCTATGGGATCGGCCGCGGCCGGGCCTTACAGATTCTCTCAGGCACCGGTGTCAACCCTGATACAAGGGTGCGAGACCTGACTGAAGACGAAGTCAACCGTTTGCGTGAATTTATCGATAAGACCTACAAGGTCGAGGGAGACCTCCGCCGGGAAGTGGCGATGAATATCAAGCGTCTGGTTGAGATCGGCTGTTACCGGGGCATCAGGCATCGGCGAGGCCTTCCGGTCCGGGGGCAGGGAACGAAAAACAACGCCCGGACGCGGAAAGGCCCCCGCAAAACTGTGGGAATACGGAGAAAGAAATAACCGGCTGAAAGGTTCTGATGAAGGGAGGGTGAAACAGAGTTGGCCAGAAAAAAAGTAACTCGCACCAGGCGCCGCGAGCGTAAAAATGTAGAGCACGGCGTTGCGCACATCAAATCGACTTTTAACAATACGATTATCACTATTACCGATACCGGCGGAAACAGCATTGCCTGGTCCAGTTCCGGTAATGTGGGTTTCAAGGGATCTCGAAAATCGACCCCCTTTGCAGCGCAGTTGGCTGCTGAAACCGCTGCAAAAGCGGCGATGGAGCATGGTATGAGGCAGGTGGAGGTCTTTGTAAAAGGACCCGGCGCCGGAAGAGAGGCAGCGATCCGATCGCTGCAGGCCGCCGGCCTGGAAGTTAACACAATCAAGGATGTGACCCCCATTCCGCATAACGGCTGCCGGCCGCCAAAGCGGAGGCGGGTTTAAATTATAATCATTTGAGACCGGATATTCAGAAACTGGTCAAAAGGGGAGGTGCAGTTAAAATCCATGGCACGTTACACTGATGCGGTGTGCCGCTTATGCCGCCGCGAGAGAAATAAACTTTACCTGAAAGGTGATCGCTGCTACACTGATAAATGCAGTGTGGCCCGAAAAGGTTATCCCCCTGGGGAACATGGGCAGGCCCGCCAGAAGTTTTCTGAGTTCGGACAGCAGCTGCGGGAAAAACAGAAAGCAAAGCGGATCTACGGGATCTTCGAACGCCAGTTTCGCCGCTATTTTAGGGAGGCTGACCGGCGCAAGGGAGTTACAGGGGAGATTTTGCTCCAGCTGCTGGAAAGCCGGCTCGACAATGTGGTTTACCGGATGGGATTCGGGCGATCCCGGGCAGAAGCCCGCCAGCTGGTCAATCATGGTCATTTCCAGGTCAACAACCGGAAGGTAGACATACCATCTTATCTCACCCGACCAGGAGATGTAATCGCTGTGCGCGAAAAAAGCCGCAGTTTACCTCTGTTTAAAGAAATCCGGGAAGCCGGGGAGAGCCACGGTATCGTTGATTGGTTGGCAGCTGATCTGGAACATTTACAGGGCAGGATTGTCAGGGCGCCTCAAAGGGAAGAGATCGATGTCCCTGTAGAGGAACACCTGATTGTAGAGCTTTACTCCCGGTAAGCGATTACGATACCCTCAATACTATAAACGAGGAGGGTTAAAGAAGTATGGCTATTGATATTGAGAAGCCAAAAGTTGACTATGTCGAAAAGGATGACCGGTTCACCTATGGAAAGTTTGTTGTTGAACCGTTGGAAAGAGGTTATGGGATCACCCTGGGGAACGCCCTGCGCCGGGTTCTTCTTTCATCCATGCCCGGAGCGGCGATAACCAATGTGACCTTTGAGGGGGCGTTGCATGAGTTTTCCACCCTGCCGGGAGTGCTCGAGGACACTATCGAGATCATTCTTAACTTAAAATCTCTGTCCATGAGGATTCGCGATTCCGAGCCTCAGAACCTGGTCATTGATACAGACAAACCCGGCATTGTCAGAGCTAAAGACATTCAGGTGCCGGCAGGAGTAGAAATACTGAATCCGCAGCTGGCTATCTGCACCCTCGAGGAGAAGGCGCACCTGAAAATGGAGTTGACGGCGATGAAGGGGCACGGTTATGTTCCAGCTGAGAGGAATAAAACTGTAAATCAGCCCATCGGGATGATCCCCGTGGACTCTATATTTACGCCGATTCGCAAAGTTAACTACCAGGTTGAGGATACCCGGGTGGGGCAGGTTACCGATTTTGACAAGCTTACCCTTGAAGTATGGACCGACGGCAGTATCAAGCCCGATGAAGCGGTCAGTCAGGCAGCAAGAATACTGGCCAAACGGATCTCCATATTTGTCAACCTCACTGAGGAAATCGAGGATGCCGATCCTTTTGAGGAGAGGGAAGAAGAAGATCGCGAACTGCGACTGGAGATGATGATTGAAGATCTGGATCTTTCGGTGCGTTCGTACAACTGCCTCAAGCGGGCTGGGATCAATACGGTCGGCGAACTGGTGCGCAAGACAGATGAAGAAATGATGAAGGTGCGCAATCTGGGCAAAAAGTCCTTTGAAGAAGTAGAGCGAAAGCTGAACGAACTGGGTTTCAGCTTAAGTAGAAGCGGGGAGTAAGCGGTAAGGAGGAAACGAGATGGCCTATCAGAAGCTGAATCGAAAAAGCGGCCCCAGAAAGGCGTTGTTCCGCAGCCAGGTAACAGCTTTACTTAAGGCGGGCCGGATAGAAACAACGGCCGCAAAGGCGAAGGCAATTCAACCGCTCACTGAGAAGATGGTTACGCTGGCCAAAAAAGGCGGTCTGCACGCACGGCGCCAGGCACTGGCATATTTATATGACGAAACTGTGGTCAAAGAGCTGTTTGAGAAAATTGGACCAAGGTGTGAAGATAGGGAAGGCGGTTATACCCGCATCATTCCCAAAGGACCGCGCCGCGGCGACAGCGCTCCCATGGTGATCATAGAACTGGTAGTATAGCAGCCTTAAGTATGATCAGCCTTTTAGTCGGGGCTGTGAATTGAGAGGAGAGAAGTGAGCCGCGCTCCCTTTAGCATCGGCTCTTACTTTAGTCCTCTCAATTTTGCATTGAGAGGGTCAGCGGATGCTTGAAATCCTGTTGGAAACAAAAAACCTTTCCTATTTCTACCCGGGACAGGCTGAAGGCTCTCGCCCCGCATTGAGCGACATAGATCTGCAAATATTTGAGGGCGATTACGTGGCCCTGATCGGCCCAAACGGATCGGGTAAGACGACACTGCTCAAGCAGTTCAATGCGCTGCTGCGCCCTACCTCGGGCCGGGTTATGGTCGGGGGGATTTCCACATTGGATGAAGGATCCATCCCCCGCATTCGGACTATCTGCGGCATGATCTTCCAGAACCCGGACAACCAGATTGTCGGGGCTACGGTAGAGGAAGATGTCGCCTTCGGCCTGGAAAATCTCGCTCTGCCGCCGTTGCAAATACGCCGCCGGGTCGATGCAGCGCTGGAAGCGCTGGGAATAACACACCTGGCCGGGTTTCCGCCGCATCTGCTGTCAGGCGGTGAAAAGCAGAAAGTGGCCCTGGCCGGCATTCTGGCTCTCAGCCCCCGTTGCCTGCTCCTGGATGAACCAACAGCTATGCTCGATCCCGCCGGCCAGGCTGCTGTAAACTCGACAGTGCAGATATTGAATAGGGAGCGGGGAATTACAGTGATCCATGTGACTCATTTTCCCGAAGAGGCGGCGGCGGCTCGTCGCGTAGTGGCCCTGGATCGCGGGCGGTTGGTGAAAGATGGGCCGCCGGGAGAAGTTTTAAACAATGGGGCGCTGCTGCGCGCCCTGGGGCTAAAGACCACTGCGGCGGGTGAACTGGCTCAGCTGCTGCTTGAAGACGGTTTTCCCCTTTCCAAAGGGGTGCTGCATAACCGGGAGTTGGTCGAGCAATTATGTTTATTTGCACAGAAGATTTAAGATATACCTATCAGACGGGCACACCTTTCGCGGTGGAGGCGCTTCGCGGGGTGAATCTGCGTATTGCCCGGGGCAGCTTTACGGTGATGCTGGGACCGTCGGGTTCGGGAAAATCAACACTCCTGCAGCATTTTAACGGCCTGCTCCGGCCGGCGGGGGGGCGGCTGATCATCGATGGGAAGGCTCTGGTTTACGGACGCAAAGAGTTGCTCGAGCTGCGCCGGAGCGTGGGCCTGGTTTTTCAAGAGCCCGAAAAACAGTTTTTTGCCGAAACCCTTTACGATGAAATTGCTTTTGCGCCGCGCAACTTTATGCTGCCGCCGTCAGCGATCGAAGAACAGGTGGAAATGGCGCTGCAGCATGTTGGGCTGAACGATCCATCTCTGAAGAAGAGTTCACCTTTTCACCTCAGTGCCGGCCAGCAGCGGCTCGCCGCGATCGCATCGGTTCTGGCCATGCAGCCCCGGGCGATAATCCTCGATGAGCCTGCCGCCGGTCTGGATCAGGGGGGACAGGCCAGGCTGTTCGCCCTTCTAAAAGATCTAAACCGGGATACCGGCCTGACTGTGGTCGTAGTGACCCACCGCCTTGAACAGGCGGTCCCCGCGGCTGATCATATTCTGGTGCTGGAGCGGGGCCGGATCGTTCTGGATGGCCCGCCGAAAAAGGTATTTTCGCGAAGCGAAGATCTGCACCGCTTGGGCCTGGCGCTGCCGCCGGTGACCCGGCTTATGCACGATCTGGCCGCTGCAGGACTGCCTTTTTCCACAGCGTTGTTTTCGATCGAAGAGGCCCGTACAGAGATCAACCGCTGGCGAAGGGAGCGGAGGGACCCTTGAGCAGCAGCATTACTTTTGGCCGTTACCTGCCCGGAAACTCTTTTCTGCACCGGCTCAACCCTCGTTTTAAACTGCTCATACTGCTGGTGTTCCTGGCAGTTTTATTCTTGCTGAGAACCTTTGCCGGCCTGGGATTTCTGATCGTATTTTTACTGCTGACCATAACTGCCGCCCGGGTTCCGTTGCGTTTGATTACAGCCGGCCTCAGGCCGCTCGTCTATATCATCCTCTTTACCGTGATCATCTATTTCTTTTTTACCAAAGGCGGGGTGGTTCTGCTGCGCCTCGGACCGCTTACTGTTGAACAGGCCGGGTTTAACGCCGGTGTTCTGGTGATCATGAGACTGGTGGGGCTGGTCATGATGACCGCGCTTCTCACGCTGACGACAACGCCCCTCTCCCTGGCTCACGGAATCGGCTACTTTATACAGCCGCTGAGCCGCCTGGGTATTCCTGCGGCGGATATCGCGATGATTATGACAATCGCCATGCGCTTTATTCCCACGTTGGGTGAGGAGAGTCAGCGCCTTCTGCGGGCGCAGATGGCTCGCGGCGCTGATTTTGAAGGGGGCTTTTTCAGCCGGGCGCGCAAATTTGCGCCGCTCATGGTCCCTCTTTTTATCAGCGCTTTTCGCCGGGCTGATGATCTGGCTGTGGCGATGGAGGCGCGAGGGTACCGTACCGGTGCAGTGCGAACCCGCATGCGTGAAGAACCGGTCACAGCTTTTGACTGGGCTGCATTGATTTTTTCCCTTATCACCTTGCCGGCGGTTATTCTCTCGGGCTGGTGACAGAGATAGCTTGCGGCTCATTACAAGTAAAACCATTCAAAACTGAGAAACGGCAGTGATGATATGAACCGGATTCGCCTCGATATCAGTTATGATGGAACACGGTACGGCGGTTTTCAGATCCAGAAAAATGCGCCGACAATCCAGGGCGAACTGGAGAGGGCGCTGGCCGTAATCTATAAACAACCGCTGCGCATCACCGGGGCGGGGCGAACAGATGCCGGGGTGCATGCCCGCGGGCAGGTGGTTCACTATGATGCCATCTTCGAAATACCTGCAGCACGCTTGCCGGCTGCGCTCAACGCCCTGCTGCCGCGCGATATCGTGGTGTTTAAAGCGGCGCCGGCAGCTCCGGGCTTTCACGCCATCCGCAGCGCCGTTGGTAAGATCTATACTTACACCCTGGACCGGGCCGTCTATCCGCAGATAATGCTGCGGCGCTACACCCTTCATTACCCCTGGCGGCTGGATCAGCATTCTATGGCCGAAGTCGCCCGACTGCTCGAAGGCGCCCATAATTTCCAGGCTTTCCAGGTTACCGGAAGCCCGGTGCGAAGCACGGTGCGTAACCTTTATCGGGTGGATCTGGAGGATCTACCCGAAAGGGAACTGCTGCGGTTAACCTTTGAGGGTGACGGCTTTCTATACCGGATGGCCCGGCTGCTGACGGGTACCTTGCTGCGTGTAGGGCGGGGGAAGCTGGCGCCTGCTGCAGTCGCCGCGGCGCTGGAGGGGAGAAATCCGGAAGCGGCCGGCCCGACCGCCCCGCCCTGGGGCCTTTGCCTTGAAAAAGTAAACTACGGGGCATAAAAATATCGCTGCAGGCTGCAGGCATCGATATTTAATTTTACTTACTTATTTTAACTTGACACCGGCAAAAGGGTATATTAGAATTGACTTTGTGCTGAATGGAGTTTAAGGGGGAAGAAGCAATGCAGTCCACCTATATGGCCAAACCCCACGAAATCGATCGTCACTGGTATATTATCGATGCCGCCGGCCGTCCGTTGGGACGGGTGGCCACGGAAGCGGCCCGGCTGCTCAGGGGAAAACATAAAGCAATTTATACCCCCCATATTGATACCGGGGACCACGTTATTGTGCTCAATGCGGCCAGGATTGTTTTGACAGGTAAAAAACTGGAACAGAAATTTCACTACCGCCATTCCGGTTATCCCGGAGGTTTGAAGGCGACAAGCTATGCCGTGATGATGAGCAAAAATCCCGAGCGGGCCGTGTATCTGGCCGTGCAGGGGATGCTGCCCCACAACCGGCTGGGCAGGGCGATGCTGAAAAAACTGCGGATTTACCGTAACGATGAGCATCCTCACGAAGCGCAAAAACCCCAGGCCTGGAAAGAAGGGCCGAAAGTGAATGAGGAAGGAGGCCCTGCTCTTGAGTGAACTTCAATCTATCGCCACTGGACGGCGCAAAGAATCTGTAGCCCGGGTGCGGTTAATTCCCGGCAGCGGTCAGATCACCATAAACGGTAGGAATATGGACAAATACTTCGGTCTGGAGACGCTGAAGCTCATTGTCCGGCAACCGCTGGTGGCTACTGAAACCCTGGATCGTTTTGACGTTATCGCCAAGGTTCACGGGGGCGGTTATTCCGGACAGGCCGGTGCGATTCGACACGGTATCGCCCGGGCGCTGGTGCATGTGGAACCCGGGTTTCGCGCTGTGCTCAAGCGAAGCGGTTATCTGACCCGCGATTCGCGAATGAAAGAGCGTAAAAAATACGGCTTGAAAAAAGCCCGCCGGGCGCCGCAATTCTCCAAGCGCTGATCAATAGAAGTTATCTGTGATAGGGCGCCCCTGGTGGGGCGCCTTTTTTAAACTATTTTTCGCACCTGGTCCGGCACCGGATCCTGGATTTAATAAAAAGAGTGCTGTTTCATTGTATAAATTCAGCTGCCGAAGGCCGAGATTTCTTGCGTCCAACCTCTGACCTCTTGCTTCTTGAAAATGCAGGATTAAAGCTTTTACCGGTAGAATATGTAACTATGCGCAAACTTTATCTGGGAGACCCGAGGAGTCTTGAGAGAAAGCTTTTCGATGATATTGCTGCCGCCAAAGGGGAGGATCCTTTTTTCCCCGTCGTCGTGGTGGTGGAGAGCAAACTGGCCGGGATTTGTTTAAAGCGGACCTTGGCCCGCTACGGCAATTTTTGCCGGATCCGTTTTGTGACTCTCTCCGACCTGGCTGTTGATCTGGTCTCCAGGATGACGGATAGCGCCTCCCTTAAAACACTGCCCCCTTTCGGCGAAGAGTGGCTGGCGGCGCTCACCGCCCGCGAGGCCGCCGGGGGCTATTTTGGCCCTGTAGCCGGGCGGCCGGGCTTTCAGAGAGCGCTGCTCCAGACCTTTCAGGAGCTGGAAGAAGCGGGCTTGCAGCAGTTTCCCCTCCCTCCGGGTGGTGACCCGCAGCGCATCGGTGAACTGCAGCGCCTCTTTGAACATTACCGCGAATTGCGCCGCCCTTTTGCCCACCGGGCCGGGACCTTTGCTGCCGCTGCAAATTCGGCGCCGAGGGAAGCAATGTTTCCGGCCATATACGGCCTTTATGCATTATCCGCCCTGGGAAAAGGGCTGCTGGCCTCTCTGGCTGTTTATGATAAAATGACAGTTTATTGGCAGAAACCTGCCGCCGCCCTGGCCCCTGCCGGTGAAACGCGGCAGTGGTATGAGGATAAAGGATTTACCACAGAGTGCCTTCCGCCGCCCTCCTCCGGTACCAATCTGGCGAGGCTCCAGGGCAACCTTTTTAGGGACTTTACCGGCGAAACCGCCCCGGCGTCGGGGGGGGATACCTCCCTTGAATTTGTCTGCGCTCCTGATGAGGTTCGAGAGGTGGAGGAGATTGTCCGGGTGATCATCCGCCAGGCTCGCGATGGAATACGTTTCGGGGAAATGGCTGTGCTGCTGCCAAACCATACCTACAGCCATCTTATCGAGGAGCGGCTGAGCGCCGCCGGGATCCCCTTTTTCCTGGCTGGTGGACGATCCCTGGCTCGCACCAGGACGGGCCGCTCTTTTTTAATGTTGCTTAAAATGATGGGTGGCGGCTATCCTCGCCTGGAAGTGGTTGAACTTTTAAGCCATGCTCCCTTTGATTACAACCGGCTCCTCGGCGAAGGAGCCCAGGTGAGCCCTCCGCTTTGGGATTATCTGACCATGCAGGCCGGAGTCATCAAAGGGCGGCTGCAGTGGCAGGAGGCTCTATCTCGCCATCGCCGCCGGCTCCGGCACCAGCTCGGAGAGCAAGAAGAAGAGGCGGCGGTAGACAGTGGCCGCGTGACCCATCAGATCGCCGCTTTAGACGCGCTGCTCGCTTTTCTGGAGATCTTTTTCGAGGCGCTGGAGGATCTGGGAAGCTGCTGTTCCTGGGCTGATTTGAGCACTGCGGCTGAAAATATCGTCCTGAAATTCTTCCGGCCCGGCGAAGAGCGGGAAGCGCTGCGCCGGCCTTTTAAAAGGCTAAGCCGCCTTGATGAATGCGGCGGTGAGTTCCATCACCGGCCCGCCCTGGAGCTTCTCCGCTCCGTCGTAGAGGCCGCGGCCCTGCCCGCAGGCCATTTTCAGCAGGAGGGAGTCAATCTGCTGCCGCTGGGCTCTGCTGCCGGCTTAAGCTTTACTGCCCTTTTTATCCCCGGTATCGCGGAAAAGATCGTCCCCTCCCCGGTAAATGCCGATCCGCTGCTCCCTGAACCTGAGCGCCGGGCCCTCGCTGGGGCGCTGCCGATGCGGCGGCGCAAGCTTGAGCTGGAAGCGCTCCGTTTTAGCTTAGGCCTTGGCGGGGCCCTGCAGAAGGCGGTTTTGACCTGGCCGCGAACTGCTGCCGCCGGCGGCAGGGAACAGCTGCCCTCCTTTTATCTCTCCCGCTGCGGTGAGGCTCTGCTCGGCGCCCGGCCGGGATACGATGA
>CAZQVX010000006.1:9732-20762 GCA_964596845.1 uncultured Syntrophomonadaceae bacterium
GTTGCCGGCGAGGAATTTGCAGCACTGCCGCCGGAAGAGGTGCCGCTCTCTCCCCTCCTCCGGCAGCTGCAGCAGCGCGATTTCGAGGAGACCTTACGGGCATTTCTGGAATGGGAGATTGAAACAGCGGCGGGATTCATGCCCCGGGATTTTGAGCTGGCCTTTGGTTTCCAGGGGTCCGTGAGCCAGGCGGCCCTGCGTCTGCCCTCGGGAGAGGAGATTTGCTTTCGGGGGCGGATTGACCGCGTTGACCGCCGCGGTGACCGGATCCGGGTGATCGATTACAAGACCGGCAAGAAACGGAACAAAGATGAAAGCCTGGCTGGAGGAGAGGCCCTCCAGTTGCCTGTCTACCTCCTTGCGGCCGCCTCCATTTTTAGCCTGCCGCAGCTGGATGAAGCAGAGGCTTATGCCTACCACCTATCTACCAAAGGGGTAAAAACAGTGCTTTTTTCCGGCAAGCCCTGGCAGCATAAAGAGCAGCTTTTACAGGAGACAGCACAGGTACTCTTTGAGGGAATCACTGACGGCCGCTTTTTCCCCTTTCCCAACCCAGGCTGCCGTTATTGCGATTACCGGGCTATATGCGGCCCCGGGATCGAGAGAACCTTTCGCTTGAAAGAAAGGGATCCCCTTCTGAAGCCCTTTCTGAAAATGAAGGAGGAAAACGATTGAACTGCAGGGCAGGTGTAATCCTTTGAGTAGCTCCCCGGGTTCCCCTAAACCCCTTGTCGATGCCTCTGAGCGCCGTCTGGCGGAGAGTGATCTGAGCACCAATTACTGGGTTGAAGCAGGCGCCGGCACGGGGAAGACCACCTTGCTGATCCGGCGGCTGCTGCATATTATTGTTCAAGGCGCCGCCAGGCTGGAGGAGGTCGCTGCGATTACCTTTACCGAGAAGGCTGCCGCAGAGCTGAAGGCCCGCCTGCGCGACGAGCTGGAGAAGCAGGCCTACGGGGCGGCGGCGGAAAAACTGGCGCGGATCAGGGGCGCTCTGGAAGAACTCGAGACGGCGCCCATAACCACGATTCACTCCTTTGCCGGGCTGTTGCTGCGCGAACGGCCGGTAGAGGCGGCGGTAGACCCCCGCTTTGAAATTTATGAACCGGGGGAGATGGATGACCTTCTGGATGAGGTCTGGGAAAACTGGTTTTTCCCCGAGCTGGCTTCGGGCTCCGAGATGCTGACCCGGGCTTTGACGCTGGGCATTAGCCCGGGGCGGCTGCGGGAGTTGGGCAGCCTGCTCTATCACCAGCGGGATCTCGTTGCTGAGGGGAGCACACCCGAACCTCCCGATCTGTTTCCGTCATTCTGCGATTTTCTGACAACATCTTTGCCGGAACTTAAAAGTCTGCCTTCCTCTTGCCGGCAGCTGGAAGATAAAGGGCTGAAGCATATTCTGGAGATAGTTGCTTCTGCTGAAAGGCTGCTCAGTTTCAGCAGCCGCCTGGAGCGGGAGCGCTACTTTCTGCAGGATTTTCCCACCATTACCGCACGCGGCAACCAGAAAAACTGGGATCCCCCGGCTCATTGCAAGAGGCAAAAAGAGATCTGCGTTGATCTCAGGCAGGCCCAGGAGGCGGCGCGCCTATCCCTGAAGGGTCAGCTGACCGCTGACCTGGTTCACTGGTGCGGCGGTTATCTCGACTCTGTAGAGCAGGCCAAGGAAGAAGCCGGGGTCCTCGATTTTCAGGATCTGCTCATTAAAGCCCGCGATCTGCTCCGCGATTCCAAAGAGGTACGCGGCTATTTTCAACGGCGTTTCCGCTATCTGCTGGTAGATGAATTTCAGGATACTGATCCGCTGCAGGTGGATCTCGTCTTTCTGCTTGCGGAAAAAACGCCCCGCGCAGCTTGCTGGCAGGAGGCGGAACCGGCGGAGGGGAAACTCTTTCTGGTTGGGGATCCAAAGCAGTCGATCTACCGCTTCCGCAGGGCGGATATTGAAATATATCAAGCTGCCAGGCAAAATATGCTCCGGAATGGTCAGGCCCTCGCCATCAAACAGAACTTCCGCACCCTGCCGGAAATAATCGAGTGGGTTAACCACGCCTTCAGCATTCTTATCGAACCCTGCGGCAACTTCCAGCCCGAATACCAGCCGCTCAGCGCATTCAGGCCGCCGCGCGGGGAGCCCTCGGTAGTTCTGCTTAATCCGGACCTTCCGCTCGATGGGGCGAAGGCAGACGACATCCGCGCTGCAGAAGCCGCGGCGGTGGCGCGGCTCATCGAGGATGCTGTGAGTAAATGGAGGCTTCCGGCAGGGGATGGGAGTGTCAGGCCGCTTAAGTACGGTGACATCGCCTTGCTTTTCCCCACCACCACGGGGATATACCATTTCGAGGAGGCCTTACGCGCCCAAAAAATCCCTTACCGGCTGGAGGGGGGGCGCCGGTTCTATCTCCGTGAAGAGATCGCCTTTCTGAAAAACTTGCTTACCGCGGTGAGCAACCCCTTTGACCAGATTGCCCTGGTAGCAGTACTGCGCTACTGGGCCGGTATCCCTGACGAGATGCTTTTTCACTACATGGAAAGCGGGGGGAAACTGAACTACTTGGCTGACGTTGCCGCAGATTTTCCCCCATTGCAGCAAGCTTTTCATCTGCTGCGGCGGGCTCACGCTGAACGGCAGAAGACCTCCATTGCCGGGCTCATTGAGAGCCTTTTTGAAGAAGCATGGTTTTGGCAAAGGGTTGCTCTGAGGCCGCAGGGCCGCCGGATAGCGGGGAACTTGCGCAAGGCGCTGCAGATGATTCGCCTTCTGGAAATTGAACGCCCTCTTACTCTGCGCGGCTATGTAGCCTGGCTGGACCGCATTGCGGAGCAGGATCGTGAAGAGGCCGAGTCTTCCATTCATGATCCCGGCAGCGATTCAGTCCGTCTTTTGACCATTCATAAGTCCAAGGGGCTGGAATTTCCGGTAGTCTGCCTGATGAACATGGGCGGACAAAGCAGATGGGGGACTCCCTTTATGGCGGATCGGAGCCGCAACCTCTTTTATATCAAACTTGGTGATTTCATCAGTGCAGGCGTAGATGAAGCGGAAAAACAGGAGACGCTGCGCCTGGAAGCGGAGCAGATCCGTCTTTTTTATGTTGCAGCCACCCGGGCCCGGGACTTTCTCATCCTGCCGCGCTTTTATAAAAGCGGCAAGCGAGGGTTTTGGTCCTATCTCGAGAAGGTGGAGGGCGAAAGGGACGACCTCTGGTCCGGCACCCTTTCTCTTAAGGCAGTAACCCTGGATTCACCTGATGAAGGGGTAGAAGATGATAGTGGTGCTCTGCCGGATCAGGCTGCCGGCGCCATGTTGGATCATCTTATCGCTCGTCGCGAAGATTGGCGCAGGGAACAGGCGGAGGTGATCAGCGCCGCTGCAGTGTCTGGTCCCTACATCAGTGCCGGCAAACTGGCCGGCCTGGAGGCGGAGTTCGCCGAGGGGGCGGAAGAGGACCGGGTCTGGGCCCCCGGGGAGCGGGCGCCTGATATAGCGGAGGAGGGAACCGCCTTCGGCTCCGCATTTCACCAAATCATGGAGCAAGCTGATCTGCGCTGCCCCTCTTACGCGCGGACGGCTGCTGATATTGACCTGGCGGCGGAGCATTGGGGGATTGAAAACCCCGCTGAACTGGCCTGCCTGGTGCAAAAGACCCTGGAGCATCCCCTTCTGTTAAGAGCCCACCGGGCTAAGAGGATCTTTAAAGAGTTGCCTTTCAGTTATAGTTTTGAGGGCTTGCTGATTGAGGGTATTGTCGACCTGCTCTTCGAAGAGAAGGAGGGGCTGGTCATCGTTGATTACAAGACTGATGCGGTTAGCCGGGCTGAGCTGGAGTCTCGCTGGAGGGCTTACAGGCGCCAGGGCTCCATTTATGCCGCCGCCATGGCTGATATATCGGGGCAGGCGGTGAAAGAGGTCTCTTTTATTTTCGTCCGAAAAGGGCTGGTTAGAAGTATTTATGAGCCGGATCCGGCTCAACTTCACAAAGAGATTCGTCAATACATAAAGCGGTAATTACAGCAATATATATGAATTAACAGCAGCCCTGTTCATCGCGGCAGACTCGGCCCGTCGGCTTGTTTACACTGCTGCGGTGTTTATTATACCGCCCCACCAACCGGGTGCACTCACATAAATGGTAAATCTTTGCTGTTGTCAAAAGGGTGCTTCTGAACTATAATGACCTTAAAGAAAGAAAAAACATTGTCCTAGCAAGGTCAGATAATTATGAAGGTTGGCGAATATCTAAAAAATAAATTGAGCCAGGGGGCGGTCCATATCACCCTTATCGACCCCTCCCGGCAGCTCCCCGAGGCAGCGGGCCGCCTGGCCCAGACTGCCCAGGAAGTGGGGAGCGACCTGGTGCTCATCGGCTGTTCCTCTGCTACGGGCCAGCGCACCCTTATGGAAACGGCCGAGGCGGTCAAGGAGAAAGCCACCATCCCGGTTATATTTTTGCCGTCGGGGACTGAATCGATCAGTTTCAACCTCGATGCCCTGCTTTTCTTAAGCCTGCTTAACTCGCGCAAGGCCGCCTTTATCAGTTCGACCCACGCCCGGATTGCCCTTATTTTAAAACGGCTTGCTGTGGAAACTATTCCGGTGGGCTATGTCCTGGTCGAGCCGGGGATGAAGATGGGCGAGCTGGCCGAAGCCGAGCTGGTGGCTCGTGATAACTTCTGGCAGGCCATCGGTTATGCTTTAACTGCTGAGTTTATGGGCATGGATTACGTTTATCTCGAAGCAGGAAACGGCGCCGCCCAGCCTGTCCCGGCGGGGATGATCCGTGCAGTGAAGCGTGAAATATCTATTCCTCTCATTGTCGGCGGAGGGATCCGCACCGCTATTGATGCTCGCCGGGTGCGCCAGGCCGGCGCCGATATCGTCGTCACCGGCACGGTGATTGAAAATGCCGGTTACCGCGAGCGCCTTCGCTCCATTCTCAGCGCTCTCAAAGAGTAGCTCTTTAATCCCGCTAGAAATATACAAATTAATTTACGCGCTGGTTGTCATCGGAGAAGCAGCTCCCCTATGATCTATTTTGGAACAAGCCCTTTCAGGAAACTCCCTTTTTCAGGAACATTCCTTTTTCATTGACCCCGGGATCTCAAAATACTATAATATGGTATGCGCGCCACTTCAAAAAACCGGCATCCTGGTGTAATCAGCCGCATGTTTACTAATAAATATAAAGGGGGGGTCTGTTTGCTTAACCTTGATCTGCATGATTACAAAGGGCTCTTTACCGCCTACACCGAACTTAGAGTCCAGGAGAACCGGGCTGTAAATATAACTTTCGTCAAGGGGAACAACACGCTGAATTCGCGCTCATCTGCGGGCGGCATTTCAGCACGGGTCTATCGCAGCGGTTCGTGGGGCTTCGCTTCCCATCCCGAGGCCGCCGGGGAAAATATAAAAAAGGTGATCCGCGCAGCTACGGATAATGCCTCCTTTCTTGACTCCAGAGAGGGTAAAAATAAAAGCCCTCTGCCGGCGGCGCCCTTCTCCTCAGAAAATGATTTTTCCACGGCCAGGCCCAGATTGCAACAGAAAGAGCTGGTCGATTTTGTCCGGGAGCTCGATGCTCATATTGCTTCAAATTATCCTGATCTGACCGGCCGGACGCTTTCCCTGCGCTGTCTTGATATGGAGAAAAAGCTGCTTACAGCAGATGGATCCAGCTCTTATTCGATGATCCCCAGAAGCTTTATCTATGTAGACCTCTATCTCATCAAGGATGGTCAGCCGGTAGAACTCTATGATGTGTACGGAGGCCTGGGGCATTTCGAGGATCAGTTCTCCTCGCCTGGCGACCTTTTCGAGAAGCTGGCCGGGCAATATCACCATCTGGTGCAGAAAAGCGAAGGGGTCTTTGCCGATGCGGGGCTGAAGAGCTGTGTCTTCAATGCCGATCTGGCCGGTATCCTGGCTCACGAAGCCATCGGCCACACTGTAGAAGCGGATATCGTCATGAGCGGATCGATAGCCGGTGGAAAAATCGGCCAAGAAGTGGCTGACCCTCTTGTTAACCTCGTCGACTTTGCCCATGCCTACCAGGGTGAGACCTGCCCTGTTCCTCTCTATGTGGATGATGAGGGCGCCAGAGCGGAAGATGCTGTGATTATTGAACAGGGCGTTTTGAAAAGTTACCTGCATAACAAAGAGAGCGCCGATTATTACGGCGTTATGCCCACAGGCAACGCTCGAGCCTATGAGTTCTCTGATGAACCTCTTATCAGGATGCGCAACACAGCTATACTTCCGGGTACAAGCAGTCTGGATGATATGATCGCTTCGGTAGATGACGGCTATTACCTCATCAGGCCCAGCAACGGTCAGGCTGATTCCACCAGTGAATTCATGTTCGGGATTGTCCTGGGCTACGAGATTAAAAAGGGCAAGCTGGGCCGGGCGATCAAGGATACCACCATTTCGGGGGTGGCTTTCGACGTCCTGAAGACGGTCTCTATGGTTTCCGGGGAGATGAACTGGATGAGCGGCGGGATGTGCGGCAAGAAGCAGCTCATCCCCGTGGGTATGGGTGGACCGGCAATCAAATGTCAGGTTAGCATAGGAGGCAGGTAGCCATGGAAAACCCCAGGCAGATGGCGGAAGAGGGCTTGAATGAACTGCTCAGAGCCGGAGCCGACAAGGCCCGGTGCAGTCTAACCCTGACTGATAAACATGAGCTGAACGTGGATTTAGGGGAGTTCAGCCTCCTGCGGACCACCTTTAATACCAGCCTGGAGCTGGTGGCGCTAAAAGATCAGCGTAAAGGCTCCACCATAATCAATAGCTCTGAACGCTCTGCGCTGCGTCGGGCTGCCGCCGGTGTGCTCGATATCGCCGCCGCCTCTGCGCCCGATGCAGCCTTTGATATCGCCGCCGCCCAGCCCCCGGCAGAATTTACTTTTGGGGCGGAGCGGCCGGATCCCCACCGGATGTACTCCCGGATGAAAGAGATGCTGGGGGAGATCGCAGCCAGGTACCCCCAGGTCATGGTCCGGCAGTCGATTCTCGATTTTACCCGCACCGAGAGCTATTTTCTTAACTCCAGCGGTGTCGATTTTGTGACCCGCAAAGGGATTTACCGCTGCATGGTCTTCTTCTCCTCCCGGGATGGGGAGCTGGTTTCATCCTTTAATGTCAGCAATTTTTCGCTGCGGGATCTGGAGCAGGATCTGCTGAGTTGCAGTTCTCTGGACACCCTGTTGCGGCAATCGACAGAGCAGATTGTCACCCGACCCCTGCAGGGTAAATTTGTCGGAGAGGTGATCATCACCCCCGACTGCCTGGGAGATCTGCTGGACTTTATCACCGGCGCCCTTGATAACGATTCGCTTATCGTAGGCACCAGCATCTACCGGGAGCAGCTGGGCCGGCAAATAGCCGCCCCGGCCTTCAGCCTGCATTCGCGCCCCGTCAGCGAAGAAATAAGCGACGGCTATTTCGTCACCTCCGACGGCTACGCCGCCGAGAACAGCACCATTGTGGAGCAGGGCGTCTTGAAATCCTTTCTGCTGGATCTTTACGGCTCTCAGAAAACCGGCCTCTCCAGGGCGGTGAATGACGGAGGCGCTTTTGTGGTAGATGGGGGCGGGGCTTCTTTTGATGATCTGGTCAGCTCTGTGAAAAGGGGGATCCTTATGGCCAGGTTCTCGGGGGGAGAGCCCAGTGAAAATGGTGATTTCGCGGGTGTGGCCAAAAACAGCTACCTCATTGAGGAAGGGGAGATCAAATATCCCCTGAGCGAGACCATGATTGCCGGTAACTTTGCTGAAATGCTGATGAACATTACCGGCATCTCCCGCGAACGGGTCGACTTCGGCAGCGCTCTCCTGCCCTGGATCGCCGCCGGCGGGGTCACCATATCAGGCAAGTAAGCATGAGCCAGGGGGACGCTTACTTTGGCCCATTGTGAGACAACAGGGACAGTTTATTTTCTCCCATTTTGAATTACCTGGGGCACCAGTGATAAAAAAAGAATATACTGAACTATGAATCTCAGGGCTTTAATTAAACCTTTATTTAAAATAGATTCACATATGGATCTAGTGCCCCAAGCTGCTCTCATTCTCAAGCACGACGGAAAAGAGGATATTTATAACTTACTGCAACTAATGGTTGAAGCAACGGGCAAAACAGGGCTGGCACTGCTCTCAGAGGGCGCCGGTGACGCCGATAAGCCTTTATCCGGCGGATATATTAACACCTTGCATCACTTCCATCACCCCTGGTCCCACCGGGGTTACCTCACCGGAAAAAGCTCGGCCGGGCGGGCTGCGGGGCTTTATGCCCTGGCGCTCAATCTCTGGCAAAATGGGCAAAGGGCGGCAGCTCTCTACCAGTTGGGGCGGGCGCTTCACCTGCTGCAGGACATATTTATCCCCCAGCATTCCGGGATAACCGCCTGCAAGGGGCACGGGCAGATGGAAAAATGGCTCAGCGAGAATGGGGAATCCTATCTGGTCGCCGGCGGCGGTTATTACCAATGGGAGGCTGTCTTCTGCAATGGAGAAAATGAATGCCACCATGTATATTCCGATCGCCCCTATGACTGGATTGACCACGGCAGCCATCTGTCCATAGACTGGTTCAACAGATACTTTGCCTCCGGGCGCTACAATGTGAGCACATTCAAGCGAGCGGCCGGGCTGATCATCCCCAACGCCCTCCGTTTCTCCGCAGGCTTCCTGCACAAATTCTTCCGCGAAGCGGGGCTTTAGCTTCCTTGTAAGGGTAAAGAGTTGCAGTAATCTATGCTTCAGGCACAACCCTGCGCGGCGCCCAACGCATGCAGGGGTCTTTGAGCCAGCGCATATATTCCTGCCGCTCTTCCTCGGTCAGAAAGAGCAAAGACCACAACAGTGTCGTTGGGGCCGGTAGAGACCTCAGTCCAAAAAAATCGTTACAGAAAACATCTTTAACTTTTTCGGCTCCGTACAGCTGAAAAAGAAGATCAATTTGCTCCAGCGATCCTCTGGCAAGGACAGTGTGTATGATCACATCAGCGGAACGCTGCAGATCCAGCCTTTGAAGATTGTAATTTTGGAAAAGAGGAACCAGTACAGCCGGTATGTTCATTTTTACCTCCTGCCCAGGCCGATCAGCAGGGTACTTTCCTTCACCGGTTAATGTAGTTGTCCTGCAGATACTCTTTTACTTTGCCGGCGAGGTAACTCTCTACCATCTCAACCGTAAGTTCTTCCTTACAAACCATCCCCATTGCCGCCTGTTTATCAGTTAAGTCGGAAGTATAGACCAGTTGCTCCAGGAAAAGTTTCATGGAAAAACCTGACTCATTGTTAATGATGTATTTTAACCTTGTCTCCCTTTCAATATAAGCTAGATTTACAATCTGTTCAAAGAGCAAAAAGTAAAGATCGATATAATCGCGGAAGGTTGCCCTTCTCCCGATAGAGTATGCCTTCATTAGAGCTATTTCCGGCGGGGATGCCAGCAAAATCCCTTTTAAAAAGGGAGCCAACAGCTTACCCTCAACAGGAGGGTTGATTAGCGGAAAAGGATAGGCCAGGAACGTAAGCTTGATCCCGGCAATATTCAGATCCAGTTGGGTTGATTCCTGCAAATTTATAAGGATAGGGGTATCGGGAAAAATATTTTCAAGAGCAGAGGCAACAGAAGAGGTCAGGATCTTTTTTTTATGATCAATAAGCATAAAATCAAGATCATTGGAGCGGCGGTGTCCTATCTGCAGGGCCAGTCCCGTCCCCCCCGCCAGACAATAGTCCCGGCCCAGCGTCGAAGAGCCGACTTTTGTGCAGATCCGCATTGCTTCGGCCGGCAGTAAATCAGTATAGGAAAAGCCCATCCGGGCACCTCCTGCGGGGAGACTTCCCAAACCCGTTAACATCATTTTCCCCCTGCTAACATTTTACTCTCAGAATGCCGCAAAAGTCAATTCCAACAGGGCTTCCAACAGAGCAGGGCGGCTGAATAGTCGGGAGGGTGCGGTCTAGGTGGTTTTGTATGAAAATATTTGCATGTTTGACAGTTCGGGAACGATGGACTATCATCACAATAGTAGAGAAGTTTGATAAGTAAAAACGACTTGCTTGATCTGCTCACCGGAGGAGGCGGCGAATGTGGCACCGTTAAAGTTATTCAGTCCGAAAAAACATTCGATCAGCACCGTTTATGTTGGCCATTAATCCTTTGAGTTGGAAAGGCAGGCTGGGGACTGAAAAATAATCAGACAAGTCTATGAATGCCTCCATGACGCAAATGAGCGAAGCAATTATTAATTGGTGGCGGGCCTTCCGTTTCAGTGTTTTTTCGGTCTTTCACTGGGTGCGAGTTGTGATAGTAATTGTGATGTATGTTTTAATCGGAGGGCCGGCGATAATCTCTACTGTGATTTCAGCCGGATCGGGGGGCAGTGAGGCAAATGTTTGGGACGCAGCTTTTACTGTTTTTGGCGGCTTTACTCCGGAAGCCTCCTTTAATGAGCTTGTTTTTTCTTTTATCCCCCTTCTTTTTTTTATGGTCCTCTTTGGAAACCTGGTCAAGGAGGACCTTTACCTGCAACCTATCTATATCCTTTTGCGGATCGGCTCACGCCGTACCTGGTGGTGGGGTAAGGTTGCCTCACTGGCTGCTGCAGCGCTCTGCTTTTACGGCTTGGGCATGGTTGTAGTTGTTGCCTTTGCGAGCCGGTTCTTACCGTTATCTTGCAACTGGAGTTCATTCATGCTTACCCGGATGGGTTGGTTTCAAACAGCTCCGATCTCAGTAGGATCGTTTGTGATATGGGTGTTGTTGTTGTCAGCCGGTACAGCCCTTGGTGCGGTTTTGGTTCAATGGATCCTATCCATGGCTGCCGGGAGCAGCTTTTTCGCGGTAATTACAACCATATCCGTATTGATCGTTTCTACTTTCTTTTCTATGATCAAGCCGGAACTTATCAGGTGGCTCCCCGGAACCCAAAGTTCACTTTTTTGCCATACTGTCTTCAACCCGGGGGTGCAGTTTTAAATTTTGTCCCAATAACTGGGGTTTCCTATGCAGCATCAAG
>CAZQVX010000007.1:0-7135 GCA_964596845.1 uncultured Syntrophomonadaceae bacterium
AAATAAAGACGGGCTGCTTTTAGTTTCTCACACCAGCACCGTCTTCATTTTACCGTACTTCAATATGCCCGGAGAAGTTTTAAATGGCTTCTTCCAGACTACCGATCTCTCCAGATCTCACCAGAGTCTAGAGCCACCGCCCACAGCCGCGTCCGCGGCCTCTTCTAAAACCAAAGCCTAAACGCGGCCTGCCAGGCCGCCGGAAACCACGACGCCCAACAGCCGGCGGGTACCCTTCCCCTTCTGATAGGGGCTGTGCACAGTAACCGCGTCCCCTTCCGGTCATCGGCCCGCCACCGGCGGGGCCCGATCCATCAAAACCCGGCATTACAGATCCCCCTTTCTTTTGAAAGCCGTAATGTTAGGCATGCCTAACTTGCTAATTATACTTTACCCCAATTCAAAACAGTTGTCAACACGCATTAACACTTTTGTGCATTCGCACTTTTGAACCCGCCCGTGTTCAACACTGCCGTCGTCCTCTAATTCACCCGATGCCCACAGGCATTATGAGCAAGGGGGCGCCATCAGTCGCCAGGATCCCCTTGGCTGAGAAGTGCCCATGCCAGCGCCCTCAGGTCTGTTTCGGGGCCAGTGTTAATGCGGCGAATCCAGGCGCCGGGGATAGCTTGAATTCCGCTGAAGGCGCCGCAAAGGGCTCCACAGATAGAGCCGTTTGTATCGGCATCGTCACCTGCGTTCACGGCGGCGGGGATCCCGATGGCGGGATCGCCCCCGGCTGCATAGAAAATGCCCAGGGAAAGAGGGATGCTTTCGTAGGCCTTCATCCCGGCGCCCAGCATCCCCGTCAATTCATCGACAATTTCAATCATGGGCCGCCCCTCAAGCCCCTCCACCGCCTCTTTGGCATAGCGTATCCGCCTGGCCACCGACGGTGCAGGAATATCAAACCCCATGGCCTCACCGTATATAGCCCCCCTGGCCGCCTCCTCCATAATCTGCCCCGGGGTGAGATCACCTCGAATCCCGGCGGCGCAGGCCGCCGCCACCGCGACGGCGGCCGAGACCCCGGGGGCGCTGCCGTGGCTGGGCAGAGATGAAGCAGCAGCCGCTTCCATGCAAGCTTTAGGTTCGCGCCAATAATAGATCCCCACCGGCGCCACCCGCATGGCGCTGCCGTTGGTATCACCTAGCCTGGCACCTTCAGCCGGATCTCGATCTTCAGCCAGGGCTTTTAGAAAACGCCTGGTGCTCGGCCCGATCAGGTCACTGCCCAAAATATTGTTTTTTACCGCCCATTCCTTCATCAGGCGGCAAAAGGCTTTTCCGTCAAAACCGCTGTTTTTGATGAGGACCTTGGCCATGATGTGGCTCTCGTAGGTATCGTCAGTGAAATCCCCTGCAGCAAGGTGTGTATGTACTTTTTGGGTGTTTTTATCCGGCGGTAAAAAGTCGTCAATGTATCCATAGACGCTGCGGATCTGCTTCCGGGTCATAAAAGATGCCGGCATCCCCATGGCGTCACCGATAGCTCCCCCGTAGAGGCACCCAGCGGCCCTCTCAAGCCGTCTTTCCATGTTCTACTCCCCGCTTCTCCGACTCCGTTAGTTACAATGGTGCCTGGCACCGAAGCAACTAACGTTTCAGATCTTTTGCCCAACTGGTGTCAAAATCGCCGTGGGGCCCCTTAATCTCCACAGTCAGGGCGGCGCAGAGCGCCGATACAGCCACGGCCTTCTCGGTGCTCCAGCCCCTGGCCAGGCTGAAGGCCAGCGCTCCGGAGAAACTGTCACCGGCGCCGGTACTGTCCACTATTTTGGCCGGGACGCTGTCATAGAGCAGCCGCCCATCCCCTTCAAAGGCGATCCCTCCGCCGGCGCCCCTGGTTAGAATCACCTTGCGTCCTTCGCCGGCCGCAGCCTCAGCCCATGCCTCAGGCCCTTTGGCCTTGCCGCCTCCCTGTTTCCGGGATGCGTTTCTCCCCGCTAAAAAGACCGCTTCATCCCAATTGGGCGTGATTACATCGGCTGATGCCATGACTCTATCCAGCACATCACCGGCGATATAGCCGACCATGGGGCTGGGGTCAAATAAGATGGCGCACCCTTTCTCCTTCAGCTTTTCTAAGAGCGATGCAACCCGGCTGCCGCTGTTGCCTAAAAGATAATACCCTGTAACAGCAGCCACACAGCAGCTGTCAGACACCCCGGCGGGGATCAAGGATTCATCAAATTTTCCTTCGCAGCCCTCTTTCGTCAGAAATGTTCTCTCCCCGTCCGGTTCAACAAAAACCATACAATATCCCGTCGAATTGGCGCCATCAGCCGCCTGCCTGACACAGTCCAAGGGCAGCCCCTTCTCCCGCAGGTAATCCAGGCAGGTCTCCCCCATTGCATCCCTTCCCACATAGGAAACAACAAAAGGGGTCCCCCCCAGGTTTTTTATGGTGACCGCCATATTTATGGCGCAG
The DNA here is from genome assembly GCA_964596845.1 of uncultured Syntrophomonadaceae bacterium. Lineage (GTDB taxonomy): Bacteria > Bacillota > Dethiobacteria > DTU022 > DTU022 > JAAZIN01. Next base: position 2,432 of record CAZQVX010000007.1, read on the forward strand.
CCGCCCACAAAATGAAACGAATCCTCGATTATACCGTCATGCCCGCGCCGGGGAATGCGGTCTACAAAGTAATATCGATCCACCATGAGGCCGCCTAAGATCAAAACCTTAGCCATCGTCGTCCTCCAGCCGCCTGCAGAATCTACCGTCCCAGGTGATCTTAACCCGGTCCCCTTTCGAAAAGACCGTCGTCCTCCCCAGGTTTTGACTTTCTGCCATCAGTTCCCGACCGCCGCAGTCGATCCGGTAAGTTGACAGATTCCCCACATATGTGACCATATTTACGGTGCCGTAGAGGCAGGCTCCCGCGCTGCCGGCTCTCTTTTCACTTGCTCCGGCGATCTCCATGCCGTTGCCTTCGTGCCTCTCGCCGGCTTCTTCAGAGGGGCTCAGTATAAGCTTCTCCGGCCTGACACTGAAGAGCGCTTCCGTCCCCGGCTCTGCCGGCCATGCTGTAGGCAGTGCGATCACCCCCTGCTCTGTTTGCATGGTTACCGTGCCACCGGGTCCCTCATCAGCAGCCAGCACCCTGCCCTCAAAAAAATTGGCCTTGCCTAAAAAACTGGCCACGAAACGGTTCCGCGGCTCTTCGTACACCGTGAAAGGTTCGCCCCACTGTACAATTTTACCCTGTTCCATCACGACAATATAATCGGATAGGGTTAAGGCCTCCTCCTGATCATGGGTCACAAAGAGGGCGGTGGCGCCCGAAAGCGACAAGATTCGACGCAGCTCAACCTGCATTTCTACCCTTAATTTTTTGTCCAGGGCGCTCAGGCATTCATCCAGAAGCACAATTTTAGGTTCGATGACCAGCGCCCGGGCCAGCGCCACCCTCTGCTGCTGGCCGCCCGAAAGCTGGCCGGGTTTTCTGCGCCGGTATTCTGTAAGCTGGACCAGCTCCAGGATCTGATCCACTTTGCGGGCAATCTCATTTTTTGAAAAGCTGCGCTGCTCGAGCCCGTAGGCCACATTCTCATAGACCGTCATGTGGGGAAAGAGAGCGTAGCTCTGGAAAACGAAACCGATATTTCTTTTATGGGCCGGAATACCGTTGATCAGCTCCCCATCAATATATATCTCCCCATCATTGGCGGGCTCAAATCCGGCAATGAGCCGGAGCGCCGTCGTTTTTCCGCAACCCGACGGCCCCAGAAGCGCCACCAGAGCCCTTTCCGGAACCTCCAGATCAATATGGTCGAGCACGGTGTTTGTCCCATAAATTTTGGTCAGATTTTTCACCGATAATTTGGCCATGTCTAGGGTAACTCCTTTGAAAACAATCCCCTGGTTCCCGCTGTGCCGATTACAAGCCCCACCCCCAGGATACAAAGCAGCGAAATACAAATGATCAAAGTCGACACCGCGTTGATCTCCGGAGTAAAACCGAAGCGGATTGAAGAATGTATTTCCATGGGCAGGGAGGATATCCCCGCCGGCATTAAAAAGTAACTGATCACAAAATTATCAAAGCTGATCATGAAGGCCAAAAAACCCGCTGCTGCCATCCCCGGGGCCAGCATGGGCATGATAATGCGCCAAAAGGTGCGCGCAGGCGCCGCCCCCAAAGAGGCGCTTGCTTCCTCGAGCATGGGGTCCATCCCCTGGATTCTGGCCAGCAGCACAAGCGCCGCGTAGGGCAGCGACACCACAATGTGCCCCGCCAGCACAAACCCCAGGCTTTTGGTCAGGCCTGCGGCACGGATCATTAAAAGGAGAGACAACCCTAAAATCAACCAGGGTATAGCCAGGGGCATGAGGATCAGAGCATTTATCCTCTGCCTGGCCTTCACCCCCAGAACCCTCATGCCGAGGACCATAGCGGTGGCAATCGCCACGCAAATCAACCCCGTGATCGCTGCAATCCAGATGGAATTCCAGGTGGCGCCCAGCAGCTTGTCGTTTTGGAAAAGGGCTTCATACCACACAGTGGTAAACTCAAAGGGAAGCGAATTGTAGCGGGATCGGTTAAACCCCATCATGATGACCACCGCTATGGGCGTGTAGAGAAAGAGCATCACCGCCACGATCAAAAAATTAGAGAAAAACCTTGACCGTTTCATATCAGTTTGACCTTCCCCATCTTGTTGAACAGGCCCATGGCCGCCAGTACAAGGGCTAAAAGCAGGAAAGCGATAGCGGCGCCGAAATTCCAGCCGTACACCTGGAAAAATTGCGCCTCAATGACAGTCCCGATGACGCTGCCGCCGGTGCCCCCTAAAATCCGCGGCTCCACAAAACTGCCCAGGCAGGGCACGAAAACAAGCATAACCCCCGAGACCACGCCGGGCCAGGAAAGAGGCAGAGTAACCTTGCGAAAGGTGGCTGCAGGACCTGCACCCAGGCTGCGGCTCGCCTCGAGCAGCGTGTCATCGATGCGCTCCATGGACAGGTAGATTGTGACTACCATGTAGGGGAAATAGGCGTGAACAAGGCCGATGATCGCCGCCGCCCGGGTATATAGAAGGCCCAGCCCCCCTTGCACGAGTCCCGTTGCTGTAAGAAGATCATTGAAGATGCCTCCATCCTGTAAAAAGACAATCCAGGAGTAGATCCGGACCAGCTGGTTGGTGAAAAAGGGGATGATAATAAGGACCAGTATAATATTACGCATCCCCTTTAATTTTTTGGCCATGACATAGGCCAGGGGATAGGCAATCACAAGGCTGATCAAGGTGACCATGAGGCTGTTCAGAATGGTTTTCCCCGTCAGTTTTAGATAGAAGCCTTTTTCGAAGAAGTGGATATAATTATCCATGGTGAATCCGGCAGCGCCGGCGTCGCTTTGAAAACTGTAGTAGAACATGGTGATAAGCGGGGCTATAGCAAAGGTTAAAAGGACAAGTAAGCCCGGCGCTGTCAGCCATTTTCTCCCATTCTTCAAAGAATCTCCCCCTGGGGAATACATAAAAAGTTCAATTCAACCTGTGATCAAAAAACAAAAGGCGCAGGGGGAAGGCCGCGCTTTCTCCTCCCCCCTGCCGCCCTGATTGGTAAGCTATTTGGCTTTAACTTCCGTCCAGATTTCGCTCCACTGTGCCTTTTCACTGTCAGAGATATATTCCATGAAATGCAGCTTGTTTAGGGAGGCCTCATCCATGCATGCCGCCGCCGCGTATTCCGGATCCAGATCTTCGGCAGCCCCCTGGTTGACCGGCGCAGGCCCACCGCTTGATGCCCACTTGTACTGGACATCATGGCTGATGAGATAGTCGATGAATTTTAAAGCCAGATCCTTGTTTTTGCTGTTTACGGAAATACCCCAGTTGTCAACCCAACCCACGGCGCCTTCTTTGGGAATGGTAAAGCCGATAGGTTCTCCCTCCAATTTCATGGTTGCAGCCTGGCCGGACCACATGAGGCCTACCGCAACCTGCTTATTGGCAAAAAGAGTACTGAATTCATTGCCCGTTTCCCAGTAGGTCTTGTTCAGGGCTTTCTGCTCAATCAAAAGCTCCTTGATCTTATCTAAATCAGTGGGATGGTTGGGATCCTGCCCGTCTACCATGGCGGCAACCATGATGGCATCCCGGTAGTCGTCCCTGAAGGTGAGTTCGCCCTTGTAGGACTCATCCCAAAAAATCTGCATGCTTTCCGGCGCAGCCGGCAGCATCTCTGTATTGTAAGCGATGGATGTTGAGCCCCACACGAAGGGTATGGCATAATACTTTCCATCTTTCATGCATTCCTTTTGCGTCTTAAAGCGCTCAAAGAGATCATTAAAGTTGTCCATACGGCTGACATCAATTTCTTCAAGCAGCTCTTCGTTAATAGCCGAAGTCAAAATGGAAACATTGGGCAGGCAGATATCGATTTCCCCGGGGGCAGCTGTTCTGAGCCTGGTGAGCAGGTCTTCCTCGCTCGACATAAAGGTATTTACAATCTCGCAATTGTTTTTTTCCTCAAATTCTTTTACGAGTTCCTGATCATCGGTCGCATAGTCCTTCCAATTCACCACGTAAAGTTTCGTGGCTTTGTCATCGGCTCCCGGCTTTTCACCACCGACGCAGCCGGCGATCAGGTACATTCCCAAAGCAAGCACCAAAAACAGTATTATTGCCTTCTTTTTTGCCATTTTTGTCATTGCCCCTTCTCCTTTTTATTGCGTTTCAGCAGGTTCACTAAGCTGCCCTGCTTCCTCTACTATTACCTCTAACCTCTTCTTAGTAAACCACCTCGCTCAAATTTGATTCGGGTTTTTTATATTTTATCCAGGTGAAGATTTTATGTCAATGAATTGAGCTTGTGATCTATGGATTGACCCGCCCGGCAGTCAATGTCCCGGCGGCCCCGGATCCTGCGTCACCGCGCACGGCAGTGCTTTTCTAGATGTTTCAACCCATGCCCTCGAACCCTACAGATTTAACCCCCCCGTTTTCTACCAGCAGCGGGACCATCCCGGCCCCAAATTCTTCCTTGACCGTATTCAGCGCAGACCGGTCCCGGCTCACATTGTGCAACCGGTACGGTACCCCATCCCGTTCCAACTGCTCGATCTGCTTCCGGCAATGGGGACAACCATCCTTGATGTATAGTTCCAACACCTGCAGTTCTCCCTCCTTACATTTTTTGTACTCCCTAAAAGCTGCTCTACAGCACACTAATCTGTTGATCTACTTCGACAACATTATTCCCTTTCCTTTGATCCCTGGAAGGTGTAACCTGTGATCCCTGGAAGGTGTAACCTGCATCAGTCAAGAAAGA